>NZ_JAVHZY010000039.1:0-35774 GCF_031119655.1 Phocaeicola sp. GP0067 | reverse complement strand
CACAGTGGGAGAGTAGGTAGCCGCCGTTTTGATTGAAGCCTCCGGACTTGAAGAAGTTCCGGAGGCTTTTTTTGTATACGCACGTGTGAAATGTGACCTCTACCGTTTTTTCCCCGTGGGTGTGGATACGTTTCCCACGGAACTGTCCGGAAGGCTCCGCCATGTCTTTTCTCCGGCAGGGGCGGGTCCGGAAGTTTTGCTCTGTAGGGGGCGATGTTCATAAAGTGAGTTTATTTATGTCAATTCAAATTGCCTTTATATCTAAAGTGATCTATATCTTTGCAGATACACTTCTATAGAGATACTTGTAGATATATATTCCTATAAACTGTTACTCTAAAACTGGAATAAATAAAAAATCGTAGTTTATATAATGAAAAAACTTTCATTTTTATTTTGCGTTTAGAAAATAATCTCTACCTTTGCAACGTTTTAGATAAAATAAGAGATAAACAATGAACCAAGGATTTATACATATTTTGCTATGCGGCATTATTATTCTACTGGCAAAGTCAGCGGGAAGTGAGTGTTGTGCATAAAAGTATGTGTGAACAATGATATACGAAAGCCTTTCTCACTTCCCTGTGTGAAAGGTTTTTTTTTATGAATATAATAATGGTAAAATATAAAATTGAAATTTATGAGTGACAGATTATTTATTTTTGATACCACTCTTCGTGATGGCGAACAGGTTCCGGGATGTCAGTTGAATACAGTGGAAAAGATTCAGGTGGCTAAGCAGTTGGAAGCTTTGGGAGTGGATGTGATTGAGGCAGGATTTCCTATTTCAAGTCCGGGTGATTTCAATTCAGTAATTGAAATTTCTAAGGCTGTTACTTGGCCAACCATTTGTGCGCTGACTCGTGCAGTTGAAAAAGATATCGACGTAGCTGCTGACGCATTGAAGTTTGCCAAGCACAAACGTATCCATACTGGCATTGGAACTTCAGATTCTCATATCAAATATAAATTCAATTCTACTCGTGAAGAAATTATTGAACGTGCTGTGGCTGCTGTGAAATATGCACGTCGTTATGTAGATGATGTGGAATTTTATGCGGAAGATGCAGGACGTACGGATAATGAATACTTGGCTCGTGTGGTAGAAGCTGTTATTAAAGCGGGAGCGACAGTAGTGAATATACCTGATACTACAGGTTATTGCTTGCCTGAAGAGTATGGGGCGAAAATTAAATATTTGGTAGATCATGTAGATGGTATTGATAAGGCTATTATTTCTACTCATTGTCATAATGATTTGGGTATGGCTACTGCCAATACGATTAGTGGTGTGTTAAATGGAGCACGTCAGGTAGAAGTGACTATCAATGGCATTGGAGAACGTGCCGGTAACACTTCCTTGGAAGAGGTGGCAATGATTGTCAAATGCCATAATGATATTAATATTCAGACAAACATCAATACCCAGAAGATTTATCCGACTAGTCGTATGGTATCAAGTTTGATGAATATGCCAGTTCAGCCGAACAAGGCAATTGTGGGACGCAATGCTTTTGCACATTCATCCGGTATCCATCAAGATGGTGTTTTAAAAAACGTACAAACATACGAAATTATCGACCCGAAGGATGTGGGCATTGATGATAATGCTATTGTTTTGACTGCTCGTAGCGGACGTGCTGCGTTAAAACATCGTCTTCATGTTTTGGGAGTCGAACTGGAACAGGACAAATTGGATAAGGTATATGAGGATTTCTTAAAACTGGCTGATAAGAAGAAAGATATCACGGATGATGATATTCTGGTATTGGCAGGTGCCGATAGAAGTGTCAATAACCATATAAAACTGGATTACTTGCAGGTAACAAGCGGAGTGGGAGTTCGTTCGGTGGCAAGTTTAGGACTGAATATTGCAGGAGAGCACTTTGAAGCTGCTGCCAGCGGAAATGGACCGGTAGATGCTGCTATCAAGGCTTTGAAAAAAATTATTGACCGCCACATGGTATTGAAGGAATTTACGATCCAGGCTATCAGTAAAGGTAGTGATGATATGGGTAAAGTACACATGCAGGTGGAATATGACGGACAGATGTACTATGGTTTCGGAGCGAATACAGATATTATCGCTGCATCAGTAGAAGCATATATTGATTGTATCAACAAGTTTAAAAGATAATAATACGTAATACAAAAATGGCTAACACATTATTTGATAAGATTTGGGACGCCCATGTGGTACAAAAGGTTGAGGAGGGACCTACTCAACTTTATATAGACAGGCTTTATTGTCATGAAGTAACTAGTCCGCAGGCTTTTGCGGGACTGCGCGCACGCGGGGTGAAAGTCTTTCGTCCGGATCATGTATATTGTATGCCGGATCACAATACTCCGACACATGACCAGGATAAACCGATTGAGGATCCGGTTTCTAAAACACAGGTAGATACTTTGGCAAAGAATGCCAAAGATTTCGGCTTGGCTCATTTCGGTATGATGGATAAAAGAAATGGTATTATTCATGTAGTAGGTCCGGAAAGAGGGCTGACTTTGCCGGGGATGACAATTGTTTGTGGTGACTCGCATACTTCTACCCATGGTGCGATGGGAGCTGTTGCTTTCGGTATTGGAACCAGTGAAGTAGAAATGGTGTTGGCTTCACAATGTATCTTACAATCTCGTCCGAAAACCATGCGTATCACTATTGATGGTGAACTGGGTAAAGGAGTGACGGCGAAAGACATGGCTCTCTATATGATGTCTAAGATGACAACCAGTGGTGCTACTGGATTCTTCGTGGAATATGCCGGTTCGGCTGTCCGTAACTTGAGTATGGAAGGTCGTCTGACTTTATGTAATCTGAGTATTGAAATGGGGGCACGTGGTGGCATGGTTGCTCCTGATGAAGTGACTTTTGAATATATAAAAGGCAGGGAACATGCTCCGAAAGGTGTGGATTGGGATAAAGCGGTGTCTCATTGGAAAACGTTAAAGAGTGATGATGATGCTGTATTTGATAAAGAAATTCGTTTTGATGCAGCAGATATTCAGCCGATGATTACATACGGAACGAATCCAGGAATGGGTATGGGAATCACTGAGCATATTCCGGTAGATGATAAAAGTGCTTCTTTTAAAAAGTCTTTGGACTATATGGGCTTTCAGCCGGGCGAATCCTTGCTAGGTAAGAAAATTGATTATGTATTTTTGGGTGCTTGCACTAACGGACGAATTGAGGACTTCCGCGCCTTTACCTCTTTAGTAAGAGGGAAAAAGAAAGCAGATCATGTGACTGCATGGCTGGTTCCGGGATCATGGATGGTAGATGCACAGATTCGTGAAGAAGGTTTGGACAAAATCTTGGAGGAGGCAGGTTTTGCCATCCGTCAACCGGGATGTTCTGCTTGTCTGGCTATGAATGATGATAAGATTCCGGCCGGAAAGTATTCGGTATCTACTAGTAACCGTAATTTTGAAGGACGCCAGGGACCGGGTGCTCGCACGTTGCTTGCCAGTCCGCTGGTAGCTGCTGCGGCGGCGGTGACCGGTGTTATAACAGATCCTAGAGAACTAATTTAAAAATGCGAAGACAATGAAACAGAAATTCAATATCATAACAAGCACTTGCGTACCCCTTCCTTTAGAGAATGTGGACACAGACCAAATTATTCCGGCCCGTTTCTTAAAGGCGACAACTCGTGAAGAGAAATTCTTTGGTGATAATCTGTTCCGTGACTGGCGCTACAATCCGGATGGTTCTCTGAACAAGGATTTTGTATTGAATAATCCTACTTACGGTGGACAAATCCTTGTAGCGGGAAAGAATTTCGGTTCTGGTTCCAGCCGTGAACATGCAGCATGGGCTATCGCCGGATATGGTTTCCGGGTAGTTGTGTCCAGTTTCTTTGCTGATATTCATAAGAATAATGAATTAAATAATTTTGTACTTCCGGTGGTGGTGAGTGAAGGATTTTTGAAGGAACTTTTTGATTCAATTCATGCAGATCCGAAAATGGAAGTGGAAGTAAATCTGCCCGAACAGACTATAACCAATAAGGCTACAGGTAAAAGCGAACATTTTGAAATTAATGCATACAAGAAACATTGTTTGATGAACGGATTGGATGATATCGACTTTTTGCTGACCAACAAAGACAAGATAGAAGCATGGGAAAAAGCGTCAAAATAGAAATCATGGATACAACACTCCGCGATGGTGAACAAACCAGCGGAGTATCTTTTGTGCCCCATGAAAAATTGATGATTGCCCGATTGCTATTGGAAGATTTAAAGGTAGACAGGGTAGAGGTTGCCTCGGCCCGTGTATCGGATGGCGAATTTGAAGCCGTTAAAATGATATGTGACTGGGCTGCCCGCCGGAATTTGCTTCACAAAGTGGAGGTGCTCGGATTTGTGGATGGCCGTACTTCTGTAGATTGGATACAACGTACAGGATGCAGGGTAATTAACTTATTGTGTAAAGGTTCGTTGAAACATTGTACACAGCAGTTGAAGAAAACACCTGAAGAACATATTGAAGATATTGTGAATGTGGTGCGTTATGCCGATGAACTGGATATTGCAGTTAATGTATATCTGGAAGATTGGAGTAACGGAATGAAGGATTCTTCTGACTATGTATTCCAGTTGATGGACGGATTGAAGGATACCAGTATCAAACGGTATATGTTACCGGATACATTGGGTATCTTGAATCCTTTGCAAGTGATTGAATTCATGCGGAAGATGAAAAAACGTTATCCTTATACTCATTTTGATTTCCATGCGCATAATGATTATGACTTGGCTGTGAGTAATGTACTTGCTGCTGTGCTGAGTGGGGTTAAAGGACTTCATACTACTATCAATGGATTAGGGGAACGTGCAGGAAATGCACCGCTTGCCAGTGTTCAAGCTATTCTGAAGGATCATTTTAATGCTTTGACCAATATCGACGAAAGCCGTCTGAATGATGTGAGCCGAGTGGTGGAATCCTATTCTGGTATTGTTATTCCTGCCAACAAGCCGATTGTGGGTGAGAATGTGTTTACGCAAGTGGCCGGCGTTCATGCCGACGGTGATAACAAGAATAATCTTTATTGCAATGATTTGTTGCCGGAACGATTCGGACGTAAACGTGAGTATGCGTTGGGCAAGACTAGTGGCAAAGCCAATATCCGTAAAAATCTGGAGGATTTGGGACTTGATTTAGATGAAGAATCCATGCGTAAGGTAACGGAACGTATTATCGAACTGGGTGACAAGAAGGAATTGGTTACTCAGGAAGATTTGCCTTATATTGTTTCCGATGTGCTGAAGCATGGAGTGGTAAGCGAAAGTGTAAAACTGAAAAGTTATATTGTGACACTGGCGCATGGATTGAAGCCGATGGCTACTGTAAAAATAGAGATTAACGGAAAAGAGTTTGAGGAGAATTCCAGCGGTGACGGTCAGTATGACGCTTTTGTGCGTGCATTGCGTAAAATTTATAAAGTGACATTAGGGCGTAAATTCCCTATGTTGACCAATTATGCGGTAAGTATTCCTCCTGGGGGCCGTACAGATGCATTTGTGCAAACAGTAATAACTTGGAGTTTTGAAGAAAAAGTATTCCGTACTCGTGGGCTGGATGCTGACCAGACGGAGGCTGCTATCAAGGCTACCATGAAAATGCTGAATATAATAGAAAATGAATATGAAAATAATAATGGTTAGTGATTAGTGGTTAGTGGTTAATGAACAGTGTCGTCAGATTTCATTAACCGCCAACTATTAATCACTGACCGCTAACCATTAATCACTAAAAAAATGGATTTTAAAATTGCAGTTTTAGCCGGTGACGGTATCGGACCGGAGATTTCAGTGCAAGGCGTTGATGTGATGAACGCTGTTTGTGAGAAGTTTGGCCATAAAGTAAGTTATGAATACGCGATCTGTGGTGCAGATGCGATAGATAAAGTAGGTGATCCGTTTCCCGAAGCTACTTTTCAGGCTTGTAAGAATGCCGATGCAGTGCTTTTCTCGGCTGTAGGCGACCCTAAATTTGATAATGATCCTACAGCAAAGGTTCGTCCGGAGCAAGGTTTGCTGGCTATGCGTAAAAAATTAGGTTTGTTTGCCAATATCCGTCCTGTGCAGACTTTCAAATGCTTGGTTCATAAGTCTCCGTTGCGCGCCGAATTGGTGGAAAATGCCGATTTTATCTGTATTCGTGAACTGACCGGAGGGATGTACTTCGGTGAAAAATATCAGGATAATGATAAGGCATATGATACCAATATGTATACCCGTCCGGAGATTGAGCGTATTTTAAAAGTGGCTTTTGAATATGCCATGAAGCGCCGTAAGCATCTTACTGTAGTTGATAAGGCAAATGTGCTGGCATCTTCACGTCTGTGGAGGCAGATTGCACAAGAGATGGCTCCTCAGTATCCGGAAGTGACTACAGACTATATGTTTGTGGATAATGCTGCCATGAAGATGCTTCAGGATCCTTGTTTCTTTGACGTGATGGTGACTGAGAATACATTTGGTGATATTCTGACAGATGAAGGCTCTGTTATCAGTGGCTCTATGGGATTACTTCCTTCTGCTTCTACGGGTGAAAGCACTCCGGTATTCGAACCTATTCACGGTTCATGGCCACAGGCTAAAGGATTGAATATTGCCAATCCATTGGCTCAAATCCTATCGGTAGCCATGCTGTTTGAGTATTTTGACCTTAAGGAGGAAGGCGCCTTGATTCGTAAGGCTGTAGATGCTTCTTTGGATGAAAATGTGCGTACTCCGGAAATTCAGGTTGAAGGTGGGGGCAAGTATGGTACGAGAGAAGTGGGTGCCTGGATTGTGGATTATATCAAGAAAGCATAGAAATTTATAGTTTTTTTACGGAGAATCAGAAGTGAATGCCATTTTACTTCTGATTCTTTATTTTTATTGGATAAGAAAAAGTATATTTGATGCTGCAAATAAAACAAAGATAATAATTGAAAGACATTCAAATGAAGAATTTAGTTTATGCTTTGGTAGGAGCTGGTTTTATGATTGCCTGCCAGCCTTCGGACCGACCGGAAATCAGCGGTACGCTGACTGGTATCGAGAGTGATACATTATTGGTACAATCTTTTCCTGTAAATGATCGTGATAGTCGTAGGACAGATACGATTGCCATGCAAGATGGAAGTTTTGCTTTTAATTTAGGTGATAGTGTATTGAAACAGGTTTATATTTATGGTAAACCGTCAGTGAAACCCAATAAGGATGGCAGTATACCTGCCATATCGATGAAAGCTGTAAATTTTTTGCTGTTGCCTGGCCAACCTATAAAAATTTCAGGTTCATTGGATGAATATAAATTGGAGGGAGGTTCCTTTTATGACGATTATAATGAAGTGGTGGAGGACTGTAAAGTATATAGTCATAAAATAGATTCATTGAATGTAGTCTGTATGGATATGGAGAAAAAAGGAATGCCCGGAGATTCTATCCGTAAAGTTTATGCTCCAGCAAAAGAATGGTATGGAAATATTTTAAAAATAAAAAGTGACTATGTTAGGCAGAATCCGGATAAAGATGTATCAGTATATGTAATGTCACAGTTGTCAAGGGATCAGTTGGGGGATGCTTTTAATGTTTTGACTGACCGGGTAAAGGAAGGAATGATGGCTCCTTTATATCAGAGAATGAGAGAAGGATATGAGAAAGAACTGGCTCGCGATAAAGCAAAAGAAGCAATGAAACCAGGTAATCCTGCTCCGGAATTTACTTTGAAGGATTTGGATGGAAAGAATTTTGACTTATCTTCTCTGAGAGGTAAATATGTAGTGCTTGATTTCTGGGGAAGCTGGTGTGGATGGTGCATAAAAGGAATTCCCGAAATGAAAAAGGCATATGAAAAATACAAGGGAAAAATAGAATTTGTAGGGATTGACTGCAATGATACAGAGGATAAATGGAAAAAAGCAGTAGCTGAGCATCAATTGCCGTGGATTAATGTACGCAATATAGGTGAACCGGATGTGGCGGTGATGTATGGAGTAAGTGGTTATCCCACTAAATATGTGATTGATCCTGAAGGGAAAATTGCTAAACAGGTAGTTGGCGAGGACCCTGAATTTTATATGTATCTGGACGCATTGATGAAATGATGAAAGGTTCCGGATAATTATGAATAACAGAGGTGTGCCATTATTTGAACACACCTCTGTTGTTTAATTTAGAATTTTTTTACGCGTATATGACAGTAAGGTTCTCCTCCCGTTTTATCGTAATAGTGCTGATGATAGTCTTCTGCTTCCCAAAATTTCTCGGCAGGGCGTAATTTGGTATTGACTCTATGACCTTTCGAGCGAAGCAGTTCGATGACCTCTTCAGCTTCGGATTTTTGTTTTTCATCCATGTAGAAAATCATACTCCGATATTGCGGTCCGAGGTCGGGACCTATTCCATCGGTTTGTGAAGGATCATGTATTTCAAAAAAAAGTTTGCACAAATCCACATAAGAAACCATGTCGGCGTCATAATCTACAAAAATAGCTTCTACATGGTGGGTCATGTGGGCTTTTACCTGAGTATATGTGGGGTTGGCTTCCGGACCACCTGTATAACCGACTGTAGTGTTTAGTACACCCGGAATACGTTCGAACTGATGTTGTACGCCCCAGAAGCATCCGGCGGCGAATATCGCTTTTTCTACTTTCATGTTCTTTATTCTTTTAAATTGTATGCCAAATATACGGAATACCCTTTAAAACGAGAAACCTACCTTATGCTTTTTTTAATTAAACTAAAGGAATATCGTTAAAGATTCCTCTACCTTTGCAACCGGAATTAATTAATATAGAAAATCGGATGAAACAGATCGTATGTTATCTTATGTTGCTATGCGCATGTATGCAGTTGCAGGCGCAAACTTACGATGAACTGATAACCAGTGCGTTGGATGCGGCAAAAAAAGACAGTTTGACAAAATCGGAAATTTTGTTCAAACAGGCATTGAAGATGGATCCTGCCAATATGCGTAATGCTTTATTGTTTACTAATCTAGGAACGGTCCAGCGGAGATTGGGGAAAATAGATGATGCTATTGATTCGTACACGTTATCCTTGAATATTACTCCATATTCTGTTGTTACATTGCTCAATCGTGCTTCACTCTATTTGGAAAAAAATTTGTTTGACAGGGCTTATGTGGATTATTGTAATGTGATTGATATAGACAAGACAAATAAGGAAGCATTACTTTTCCGGGCTTATATTTATATGCAACGTAGGGATTATAAAGGAGCGAGAATAGATTATAACACTTTATTACAGGAGGAACCGGGGAATAATACTGCACGTTTGGGCAGGGCGCTTTTAAATCAGAAGGAATTGAAATATCGTGAATCTTTAGAAGATTTCAACAGATTGGTTTCCGATAATCCCAGAGATGTCTCTTATCTGAAAGCTCGTGCTACATTGGCTGTAGAAATGAATACGCCTGATCTGGCTTTATTGGATTTGGAGGAGGCCGCCAAACTGGCACCGGACGATGCGGAAATTTATGTGATGTGTGGTGAGATTTATTTAAGTCAGAAGAAGAAAAGGGAAGCGTATGTTGCTTTTGAAAAAGCAATAGAGTTGGGAGTGCCCCGACCGGAGTTGCAGGATAAGCTGAAAGAGAGTAAATAAAAATGTAAACAGGACTATTGTCAGATAATCATCGTGCTTTTACAACAGGAACAGAATTTATCTGTTCCTGTATTGGTATATGGGGAATAGTTTTTTCATTTCTTCAATATCTTTTTTATCAACTCTATAAATTCTTTTCCGTATTTTTCTTTCTTATATTCGCCGATACCATTGATGTTGCCGAATGCTTCTATAGTTGTAGGTTGTTGGGCGGCGATCAGGTGCAAAGTCTTGTCGGATAGAACGATATAGGCAGGTATAGCTTGTTGGTCCGCCAGTTTTTTACGCAGTACACGTAATTCCTCAAACAAGTCCTTGTTTTCATTTCCAAAAGTAACCGGAGTGGGAAAGAGTACCTCTTCCTTGGCTTTCTTTTTGCGTTTTTCCTTAGCAGGTACGAATTCTTCCCGTTTGATGACTACCAGCATGGCGGGTTCTTTGCCGAACAATACTTTTTGCCCGCTTTCGGTTATTTTGAGGTGATTATTCTCATTATAGGCTATTTCGAAATATCCTAGATTCAGCATTTGCAGCAGATAATCTTGCCAGTCGCGTGCGGGAATATCTCTTCCTGCAGCATATGTTTTCAATTTGTCATAACCTTTGTCAATCAGTTCTTGGTTCGCTGACCCTTTCAATATGTCTATTAACATGTGAGTGCCTATTTGTTGGTTAGTTCGGGCTATTGCACTCAACGCTTTTTGTACAATGATTGTTCCGTCAAAGCGTTCGGGAGGATTACGGCACACATCACAATTGCCACAATCATGGTCCATTGTTTCACCAAAATAGTTCAGCAGAATACGCCTCCGACAGATATCCGATTCAGCATATTGTTGCATCCGGTGTAATTTTTCTAAGTTAATTTCTTGCTGGCTGCTTTCTGTAGCGAATTTGGAAAGCATAACCAAGTCTCCCAGTGAATAGAACAGCAAAGTATCACTTTCCATACCATCACGTCCGGCACGTCCTATTTCTTGATAGAAACTTTCTATGCTTTTAGGAAGGTTATAATGAATAACCCAGCGTACATTGGATTTATCAATTCCCATCCCGAAAGCAATAGTGGCACACACTACCTGTACACGATCGTTTATGAAATCATTTTGTGCCTTATCACGCATATCACTGCTTAATCCTGCATGATAAACGGTTGCACGGATACCTTGTCTCATCAGCATTGCGGCCACACTTTCTGTTTTGCTGCGGCTCATGCAATAAATGATACCACATTCATTTTTGTGTTTTTCTATAAATTCAAGGATAGTCCGTGTCTTATCCTTTTGTTGGTAGCCTCTTTTTACTTCCAAACTCAGATTGGGCCGATCAAAGGAAGATATGAATATTTTAGGATCTTTCAAGGCCAATTGTTGTACAATGTCTTTTCGGGTTATTTTGTCAGCTGTAGCAGTCAATGCTACAATCGGTACTTTGGGAAACTGATCACGTAGTACCTTTAATTGGGTGTATTCAGGCCGGAAATCATGTCCCCATTGTGAGATGCAATGAGCTTCATCAATGGCAAATAAAGAAATTTGGATATCTTTCAGCAGGAAATTTGTTTCTATAAGTAATCGTTCAGGGGAAATATAAAGCAATTTGATTTTTCCTTGAAGGCATTCGCGACGTAGATTTATATTTTCTGTTTCATTATTGCTACTGTTCAGTGCCCGTGCTGCAATTCCGTTTGCTTGTAAACTTTCCACCTGGTCTTTCATTAAAGAAATAAGAGGTGAAACGACAATGGCCATACCTTTCATCAGTAAAGCCGGTAATTGATAACAGATGGATTTCCCTCCTCCTGTAGGCATTAATACCAAAGTATCCTTTTGAGCTAATATATTTTGAATAATATCTTGCTGTAAAGGACGGAAACTATCGTATCCGAAGTAATTTTTTAGAGTTTGGAACATATCTGTTTATTATTTTAAAACGTAATCGGCTACAAAGGTAGTAAAATCTTTAGATTTGGTCGGGATCTCTGCCTGATAATAATAAATAAGATATACTTTTATTCGTAACTCATTTGGTTTGAAATTACTACTTGAAAGAGAAGCCGGTTATTGTAGATCTGACAAATAAACTTTTTTGCCACTTAAAAAACAAAGTGTTGTGATTATTTAAGAAATAAATTAGGCGAAAAAAGTTGCATATGAAAAAAACTTTTCCCACATTTGTCCAAAATTAGATGTTTGCATTTATATAACTAACCAAACAACGAAAAATTAAAAGAAAAATTAACTGATGAGCGACGTGGAAAAAAAATCAGAAACCCAGGAAGCGGCTCCTAAGAAAAAGCCGTATAACCTGAGAGAAAAGAAAGAGAAAAAGGCTGCTTACAGATCTCTGATTAGAGCAGAACTTGCCGATGAATTGTATGATAAGATTTTGAACATTGTAGTTGTTCAGAAAAAGTACAAAGACCCTAATTATTCAGCAAAAGACTTGGCGAAAGAATTAAAGACAAATACTCGTTATCTGTCAGCTGTAGTGAATTCCCGCTTCGGAATGAATTATTCTTGTTTGCTGAATGAATATCGTATTAAAGATGCTTTGCATCTTTTAGTTGATAAACGTTATATGGATAAGAATGTGGAAGAGATTAGTGCAATGGTAGGTTTTGCTAATCGCCAATCTTTTTATGCTGCATTTTATAAGAATGTGGGTGAGACCCCTAATGGCTATCGTAAGAGAAATCAAGAAAAGAAGTAAGAGCATAATGTGTTACATTATAATTTAGAAAAAGGAAAACAATTGTTTTCCTTTTTTTGTTTCGGCTCATGAATTATGTATCTATGAAAAAAAACGTTGATTGTAGAAATGAAACAGGCTGGGTGCAATGAAGTAGACAAGAGCATGAATAAAATGGAGGAATTTAATTATACGGTTGAACAATTTGCCGACTTACAGTTACTTCGATATAAAGTGTATGGATTTGAAGAACTGAGTTTGAAACAAAAAGAGTTGATTTACTATTTATCACAAGCTGCTTTGCAAGGTCGTGATATTTTGTTTGATCAGAATGGCAAATACAATTTGCTTATTCGTAAAATGTTGGAAACCGTATATACAGAGTATCAGGGAGATCGTACAGAGGTGAATTTCGTCAATTTGGAAACTTATCTGAAACGTATATGGTTTTCTAACGGAATTCATCATCATTATGCTTCGGATAAGTTCGTACCTGGTTTCACTCCGGAATTTTTTAGAGATGCATTGAATAATGTGGATGCATTGAAGTTGCCTTTGGGTAAAGGGGAAACAGTGGAAGAACTTTGTGAAGAAGTCTTTCCGGTGATTTTTGATCCTGAAATGATGCCTAAACGTGTGAATCAGGCAGACGGGGAAGATTTGGTCCTGACTTCGGCTGCAAATTATTACGAAGGAGTAACCCAGAAAGAAGCGGAAGATTTTTATCATAATTTGAAGAATCCGGATGATATGATGCCGGTAATGTTTGGTATGAACAGCCGTTTAGTGAAAGAGGACGGAAAAGTACAAGAAAAGGTCTGGAGATCTGGAGGATTGTATGGGCAAGCTATTGATAAGATCATTTATTGGTTGGACAAGGCTCTTGGTGTGGCAGAAGATGCACAACAAAAAATAGTTATCGAAAAATTAATTCGATTTTATAAAAACGGGGACTTGAAAGATTTTGATGAATATTCTATTGCGTGGGTGAAGGATTTGGATTCACACGTGGATTTTGTTAACGGCTTTATTGAAAGTTATGGAGATCCGTTAGGACTGAAAGCTAGTTGGGAGTCCATTGTGAATTTTAAAGATCTGGAAGCAACCAAGCGCACGGAAATTATCAGCGCTAATGCCCAATGGTTTGAAGATCACTCACCTGTAGATCATCGGTTTAAAAAAAAGGAAGTGAAAGGTGTGTCGGCCAAGGTGATTACAGCCGCTATGCTGGGGGGGGATTTGTATCCTGCTACGGCGATTGGGATTAATCTCCCTAATTCCAACTGGATTCGTAGTGTGCATGGTTCTAAATCTGTAACCATCGGAAATCTGACAGATGCCTATAATAAAGCGGCTCATGGTAATGGATTTACAGATGAATTTGTTTGCGGTGCCGAAGAGAAAGAATGGATAAAGAAATATGCAGATCTTACAGGGGATTTACATACTGATTTGCATGAATGTTTGGGGCACGGTTCAGGGCAGTTGTTACCGGGAGTAGATCAGGATGCTTTGAAAGCCTATGGATCTACGATAGAAGAGGCACGTGCCGATTTATTCGGTTTGTACTATCTGCCGGATGACAAAATGATAGAGTTGGGGCTTACACCGGATGGAGATGCCTTTAAAGCAGAATATTATACTTATATGATGAATGGCCTGATGACCCAGTTAGTCCGCATCGAGTTAGGTAATATGGTAGAGGAAGCACACATGCGTAACCGCCAGCTCATTGCGCGGTGGACATTTGAGAAAGGTGCTGCAGATAAGGTGGTTGAACTGGTTAAGAAGGATGGGAAAACGTATGTGAAGATAAACGATTATCAAAAACTGCGCACTCTGTTCGGACAGTTGCTGGCTGAGATACAACGCATTAAAAGTGAAGGAGATTTTGAGGCTGCCCGTAAATTGGTCGAAAAGTATGCGGTGAAAATAGATCCGGTTTTGCACGCCGAGATATTGGCACGTTATGAAAAACTTCATCTGGCTCCTTACAAAGGTTTTGTAAATCCTGTATATGAGGCCGTGACAGATAAGGATGGAAATATTATAGATGTAAAAGTATCTTATAATGAAGGTTACGCGGAGCAGATGTTACGTTATAGCAAAGAATTTGCGAATCTTCCTTGTAGAAATGAATAAGAAAAAATATGGATGTACACGAAACAATAAAAGACATAAAGGGGCAATTCCGTTTGTTTATGAATGGGGTGGTTTCCCAAAGTATGCGTGAGAAGGGATTAGACTATAAACTGAATTTTGGCATCGAACTTCCGCGTTTGAAAGAAATAGCTGCTCGTTATGAAAAAAATCATGAAGTGGCGCAGGCTTTGTGGAAAGAAAATATCCGTGAATGCAAAATTCTGGCGGGGATGTTACAGCCGGTAGAAACATTTTATCCGGAAATAGCTGATATATGGGTAGAAGATATGCGCTATCCTGAAATAGCGGAACTGACTTGCATGAGTTTGTTCCAATATTTGCCTTATGCTTCGGAGAAGGCTTTCGAATGGATGGCCGATGATCGTGAATATTTTCAGTTATGCGGCTTTATGCTGATGGCAAGACTGTTGATGAAGGGGAATCAGCTGACTGAGCGTTCGGAAGCTGAATTTTTGGATCAGGCAATGGCCACTTTACAAAGCGAGGGAGTGTTGCCTCGCAAAGCAGCTGCTACTGCTTTGAAGAAGTTTGCCGTTCAAAGCAAGGAAAATGGCAAAAAGGTGAACCGGTTGTTGGCTCCATTAGTCAAATCAGATAAGGTAGAAATAGCTTCTTTGGCCGGAGAAATAAAATTAGAAACAGAATCTTGGCATTAAACTTTCATGTTATCATAAAAAGGCTTAACTTTGACGGCGGAACTGAAATCTGTGATGGAAGAGAATGTGAAAGATAAGGTAAAGCAGATCTTGACAGAATATCTGCAGGTTAACGGGCATCGGAAGACACCTGAACGATATGCTATACTCGATACTATCTATTCCATTAAAGGTCATTTTGACATTGATACGCTTTATAATTATATGGCAAATGAAGGGAAATTCCGGGTAAGCCGGGCTACTCTTTATAATACCATCATTCTTTTTATCGATGCAAAATTGGTTATTAAACATCAGTTCGGCAATTCTTCCCAGTACGAGCGTGCGTACAACAATGAAACCCATCATCACATGATATGTACGGAATGCGGCAAAGTGACCGAATTTCAGGATGAGAATCTGAAACAAGCCATTGCCAATACGAAGCTGAAGAAATTTCATGCCTCGCATTATTCCTTATATATCTATGGTGTATGCAGCAAGTGTACTTGGGCCAAGCGTAGGAAGAAAAAAGATAAGTAACATAAAACGAAGAAACATGAAAGTAGATGTCTTGTTAGGTTTGCAATGGGGTGATGAAGGCAAAGGAAAGGTTGTCGATGTTCTGACTCCCCGTTATGATGTAGTAGCTCGTTTCCAGGGAGGTCCGAATGCAGGCCATACACTGGAATTCGAAGGCCAGAAATATGTGCTCCGTTCCATTCCTTCCGGAATATTTCAAGGAAATAAAGTAAACATTATTGGTAATGGTGTGGTACTGGATCCGGCTTTATTCAAGGCTGAGGCTGAAGCCTTGGAAGCTAGCGGACACCCCCTGAAAGAACGTTTGCACATTTCAAAGAAAGCTCATTTGATTTTGCCTACTCACCGCATTCTGGATGCAGCCTATGAAGCTGCTAAAGGAGATGCCAAAGTGGGAACTACCGGAAAAGGTATAGGCCCAACTTATACTGATAAAGTGAGTCGTAACGGTGTACGTGTAGGTGATATCCTTCATAATTTTGAAGAAGTGTATGGAAAAGCAAAGGCACGCCACGAACAGATCTTGAAAAGTCTGAACTATGAATATGATATAATCGAGCTGGAAAAACAATGGTTGGAGGGGATCGAATACCTGAAACAGTTCCATTTGGTGGACAGTGAACATGAAATCAACAATCTTCTGAAGTCGGGTAAGAGTGTGCTTTGTGAAGGTGCGCAGGGAACGATGCTTGATGTTGATTTCGGTTCTTATCCTTTTGTCACTTCTTCAAATACCATTTGTGCCGGTGCTTGTACCGGTTTAGGTATCGGTCCTAATAAAATTGGTAATGTATACGGTATCATGAAAGCGTATTGTACCCGTGTGGGGTCAGGTCCTTTCCCTACCGAACTGTTTGACGAAACTGGTAAGAAAATCCGCGATTTAGGTCATGAATATGGTGCGGTGACAGGTCGTGAACGTCGTTGTGGCTGGATTGATCTTGTAGCTTTGAAGTATTCTATCATGGTAAACGGGGTGACCCAGTTAATTATGATGAAGAGCGATGTGTTGGATGATTTCGAAACCATCAAAGCATGTGTGGCTTATAAAGTAAATGGTGAGGAAATTGATTACTTCCCTTATGATATTAGCGAGGGGCTGGAACCTGTATATGCGGAGTTGCCCGGCTGGAAGACTGATATGACCAAGATGACCAGTGAGGATGAATTCCCGGAAGAATTCAATGCGTATGTCACTTTCTTGGAAGAACAGCTGGAAACCCCGATCAAGATTGTTTCGGTAGGTCCTGATCGTGATCAGACTATTGAACGCTATACGGAAGAATAATAGAGAAGAATCTTATAAGATAAAAAAGAGATACTGTTTTCCTTTGGAGGCAGTTTCTCTTTTTTTGTATACATCCATCTGTTTCTATGTATATTTGATAAAATTGTAACATCTATAATGATACCCATGTAAGATAATATATCTTTCGTCTTTATCGTCTATATCTTTCCGGCTGCTATTCAAGATGTGTGTGGAGCATCAATTGTGCATTATTGCGTATTATTGTGCCAAATCGCGTCAAATCGCGTCATTCCGTCCGGGCTTCTTTCTATATTTGCCATAAATAAAAAAATATTGATATGGCATTACAAACAACCGGATTGGAATTTTTCTACCTGAGTGTAGATTTCTTCGAGAATGATAAAATATTGTTGGTGGAACAAGAGTTGGGCAGTCGGGCTACATTGCTTGTATTGCGCTTGTTGGCACGTATTTACCACAAAGGATATTTTTGCCGTTGGGGAAAGGATGAGTGTCTGCTTTTTACCCGCAGATTGCCCGAAGGTTGTACGGCGGATTATGTACAGCAAGTGGTGGATGCACTATTGGAACGTGGCTTTTTCAGTAAAGTCCAATACGAAAAATTTGGAATTCTTACTTCGGAAAGCATACAGGGACATTACTTTGAGGCAGCACAACGACGGAAGCGTGTAGAGGTGCGGGCTGATTACTTGTTAATAGAGATTTCAAAATACAAGAATTTGTATGTAGACGGCAGTAATGTAGGCATTTCAACGGAAAATGTGGACATGAAAACCGGAAATGTAAACATGAAGTCACAAAGTAAAGCAGAGGAAAGTAAAGCAGAGCAAAAAAAAGAAAAGGACCCCTCCTCTTTTTGTGCTCCAGAAAAGAAGAGGATTTTTGCGGAGAAAGAGACCTTTTCTTCTATTCCTGTAGATGGAAAACGCAGAAATACTTCCGGACTGGTTGAAGCTTTGCAGCAGTGGGGGATAGGAGATGATAATTTATATAAGATAGTGGGTTACTGTGATTATGGTGTGATAGGGCATCCGATATGGAAAATATTAGCTGATATGCGTATGTCAGGTGGAAGGATACATCAACCGTTAGCCTTTATTTGGTCGCGCCTGCGAGTTTGACCGATTAGGGTTTAGTAGATTGATAAATACTGTAATTGTGTAATAAAGAAAACGATTGATAGTTTTATGGTTCATATAAGTAGAAAATAAATAGAATATTAAATAGATAATAGCCTGATTTTTAGAGTGCTGATTATGCTAATGGTAGAGTATAAGTAGAAAGTGACTAAAAAAACATTCATAATATATTGTGTATCAAGTAAAAGAGGGAAATAATATAAGTATGGTGGACTTAATGAGTAGAGGAGAACGGTAAGCATAAGTTCTTTTGGAACTCATTTTATCAATAATATCGCAAAGATATAAAATTTTATTGAAAATAAAAGAATAAGTCTATTATTTTTGTCTATAATATTTTTTATTCATATGTATTGTTTAGTTGTGATAATTGTTATAAATAGAATGTTTGTTTCATTTTGAGTATGAAATGATGTGAAATATATGAAAATTGTCAAGAAAATCATTCTTTTTCTTTGATAATCATTTTCTTCTTCATATATCTTGTTCCACATAAAGCACTCTGTTGTTTTTGTTTCCTTAACTATTTATTCTCCGTATGAAATTACTCTTTTAACAGTTGAATATCTTTGGAACGACTAAGATTTAGGCGTTTTTTATAAGAAATGATTCTTGTACTTTCCTCTTTTATAGAATTAAGTTCCAAAAGAACTTGGATAATGTTTAATTAAAAGAGAGTGAGTATGAAAGAAAAAGTGTTAATGTTACTAGCTTGTCTGTGGTTGGGTATCGGCTTCTCTATGGCTCAAGCGCCTAAAACAGTTGCAGGAGTTGTAACTTCAGCGGATGATGGTGAGCCGATAATAGGTGCGTCTGTTTTAGTGGAAGGAACTACTATGGGAGCGATTACGGATGTGGATGGCAAGTTTGCTATCAATAATGTTCCTGCAGATGCCAAAGCGCTGATTGTTTCTTATCTGGGTATGATCACTCAGCGAGTTGGAATTCAGCGTGGTACTATTACTGTAACAATGAAGTCGGACACAAAAGTGTTGGATGAAGTGGTTGTAACTGCTCAAGGATTGAACCGTAAACAAAAAGCGTTGGGTTATTCTACACAAAAGGTGGCAGGTGAGGATCTAACTATTTCACGACAGACCGATTTGGGTAATGCTATGGCCGGTAAAGTGTCGGGAGCACGTTTTATAGGTGGTGCCAGTTCTGGTTTTGATGCAGGTACTATTATTTTGCGTGGTGCAGGTTCCATTCCTTCTTCGTCCCAGTCGGATAATCCGGCCAATGAACCTATTTATGTGGTAGATGGTGCTATCACCAACAAAAACTCTATCAATATGGATGATGTGGAAAGTATAAACGTATTGAAAGGGCCCGCAGCTACTGCCCTTTATGGTTCGCGTGGTGGTGCAGGTGCTATCATCATAACTACTAAGGCGGGACAAAGCGAGAAAGGGTTGCTTGAAGTAAGTCATACACTGCAGGCCGAGACTTATTATAATCATTTCAATATGCAGAAGTTGTATGGTGGAGGTGGATATGGAGGTACGGAAAAAGGTAACAGGGCTCAGGATATTTATGATTTGTATAGTGGTGATATTCCCGGTTTGCAAGGTGCTTATGTGTACGATTATAATGAGGACACTTCTTGGGGAGCTGCATACGATCCGGCTGTGAAATATGTCACTCCGTTGTCATTAGACGAAACCAGTGGTTATTATGGAAAACCAGCCACTTGGCAACATGGATTGGATTTGAGAGATCTTTATCGGACTGGTGTAACCAATACAACCAACGTTTCGTTTTCAAAGAGTGTGAAAGATTTTAATACCCGTGTTTCTTTCACCAATAGCTATCGTACTGGTGTGCAGCCCAATTCGGACGCTATTCGCCGTTTCTTAGGGTTCAAGACTAATTTCAAACCCACACCGTGGATGAATGTGTCATTGGATTATAAATATACCTATCGTCAGGATCATAATGCTGCCGAAAGTGGATATAACGGTTCACGTACCGTTTTGCAGGAATATACCCAATGGGGACAGACCAATGTCAATTTAAAAGATTATAAGGACTATAAACGTCCGGACGGATCATGGAGGACGTGGAATATCAACAGTGTGAATAACCAAAGTGCTGCATTCCATGATAATCCGTATGCTTTGTTTCATGAATATAATCATCGCACCATTTATCAATGGAATGTATTCAGTGGTGATGTGTCTGTGGACCTTCCTTATAACTTGAAGGCAGGGGTACGCGTAAATGGTAACATACGTGGTTACAAATTGGAACGCGAACGCCCTTCAGGATCTATTAATTTCCGGTCAAATTATCGTCAGGATCAAAGCAGTTTGATTGATTTGACCGTACAAGGACGTTTAACTTGGGGACAATCATTTTTTAAAGATAAACTAACGGTAGACGCAGCTCTTTTTGCAGAAGCACGTGACTATACGTACGATAATTTATATGCATACACCAATACGAATTATGATTTGTCTTTGGACGATTACTATAATTTGGCTGCTTCATCGGGTACTATTGCTTTAGCCTATAATGAGAAAACACATTACAAAGAACGTAGTGTTTATGCCACAGCTACCATGGGATGGGATGATACTTATTTTCTTGACGCTTCTGTTCGTAACGATATGTCTTCCACATTGAGTCCTAATCATAACAGCTATTGGTATGGTGGTCTTTCCGCTTCTGTCCTTGCTCATAAATGGGTGAATGCAGAATGGCTGAACTTCTGGAAACTGCGTGCTAGTGCGGCTCAAGTAGGTACTACGCTCAATGCTTACAATATTTATCCTACTTATTCGCTGGATACCAGTTATGGTTCACATGTTACAATGTATGAACCTTCTTCTCAGAAAAATTATAATATCGAGCCGTCTATTTCCACTTCGTATGAAGTAGGTACGGAATTCCGTTTGTTCAATAATCGCTTATGGGGTGATTTCAACTATTATACCCGGGATGACAAAGATCAGATAATCTCCGTAACCTCTGCTCCGCAGTCGGGGTATTCCACTCGTAAGATGAATGCTGGTTTAATTCGTAATCGGGGTGTTGAATTGAGTTTGGGCGGGATGCCTGTTTCCACTAAGAACTGGAAATGGGAAATGAATTTCAATATAGCGAAGAATAGTAATAAACTGGTGGAACTAGCTGATGGAGTGGATTCTTACTCTATTTATTGGACTTCATTCACAACTCGTTTGTATAATTATGCTATGGTTGGTAAATCGCTTGGTGTGATAACCGGTAATACATGGGAACGTGATGACAATGGCAATATAATTTTCCATGAACTGAGTGCTTCGCAGAAGGCATTGTATGGTGGTGAATATGTACCTACTTACAATCAGAATACACTAGATGAACTGGGTAACTTCCATCCGGATTTCACTGGTGGTTTTAATACTAGTATCAGTTTTAAGAATTTCCGTCTGTCGGCTAATATTGATTTCTCTGTAGGCGGACAGATTGTATCCTATACTAATATGTGGGGTAGCAGTAGCGGTATTCTTGATAAAACAGCTGAACTTAATGACCGTGGCGTCAATGTTCGTGAACCGATAAGCAAAGGTGGTGGTATCCACATGACTGGTGTGGATCAGAATGGCAATAAGGTAGATACCTATGTCAATGCCAAATTATATTATACCACAGCTTCCCGTGTATGGGAAGAATGGGTGTATGACCGTACTTACGTGAAACTTCGTGAAGTGTCATTGTCGTATGTTTTCCCGTCACAGACTTTGAAGAAACTAAATATCGGCCTGAGTCGTGCCAGTGTGGCAATTAATGCTTCCAATCCATGGTTGATCTACTCAGCTTGTCCTAATGTGGATGTGTCTGAAATTGGTATGGGATATTTTGAGGGTGGTAATGCCGCTGCAACCCGTTCGATAGGTTTTACCGTTAATCTTGCTTTTTAAACCATAAAACGAAGAATCATTATGAAATATATTAAATTATTATTTTTATCTCTGAGTTTTGCAGCAACATTCACAGCATGTGATATGACTGACTTTGGCGATATTAACAAAGATCCCAATGAACCGTCGGAGGCTAATACTGGTATGTTGTTTACATACGCTTGTACTTATGTGAAATACTTCTCTATGAACTCAAATTATTATTACCCGTGGACGCAAATGTATCCGGGGTATATGTCCGAGAAAAATAATAATCAGTATGGTGCGTTTGGCGGACCTACTATGAGTACAAGTTCTTATTATCTTTATCCGTTGAAGAACTGCCAGAAGATTATTGACTTTAATAGTGATGAGGCTGAAAGAGGTAAACCTGCCATTGTACAGTTTGGTGATAATGCCAATCAGATTGCGGTTGCACGTACATTGATGGGATTCATCTATATGCACCTTACAGATGCTCTAGGGCCACTTCCTTATACAGAAGCGTTTCAGGCGGGTGAGGAAAATTTTACTCCGGTATTTGATTCACAGGAAACGATTTATGCTAAGTTAGATGCCGATTTGAGGGAAGCGTATAATCAGTTTAATGAAAGTGGTTCGTTGAGCACAGCCGACATCCTGTTCGATGGTGACATTCGTGCATGGAAGAAACTGAATGCTTCTACCCGTATGATGCTTGCTATAAAACTGGCAGATGTGGATCCTGCCGAAGGACGCTCGCGTTTTGCTCAAGCTTACGCCGATGGCGGTATTGAAGAAAATGCCTATAATTTGAATTATACTTTTGAGGCCAATACTGTGGGATATTTATATTATAATGGTGTAAACAATAATTATAATTTTGTTCCTAATAAGTATTATGTAGATCAGTTGAAGGAATTGAAGGACAACCGTCTGTTCTCTACTTGTTCGCTGATTCCTTTCGGCAAGACACAGGCAGAGGCGGGCGTGACGGATGAAGACCTGAAGAATTTTGATAAATACCAAGGTATGCCTTTGGGTATTGAGTCTGCAGATGTGAACACGTGGAATAAAGTCTGCTGTTTTTATAATCCTTCGCTCACACAGGTAACCTCTACTTTCCCTATTATTACTGCTTCTCGTATGCTACTTATCGAGGCTGAAGCTGCTCAGCGTGGCTGGATTCAAGCTGATCCTGCCCAACTTTATGCAGCTGGTGTGAAGGCATCATTTGAACAATGGGGAGCCGAAGGTGTTGATGAATATTTGGCACAGGAAGCAGTTGCTTATACGGGTACTGATGCTGATAAAATTAATAAAATTGCTCTTCAACGCTGGATCAGTGGCTTTATGGCTGATGGCTTTGAGGCATGGTCTGACTGGCGTCGTTTTGATATTCCAAAACTAGAAGTCGGTCCGGTTTGTACAACGATTGATCACATCCCTTATCGCCATCAATTTGATAGCGAAATTTATCAAGGTAATCTTGAAAATTATGAAGCTGCCGTGAAAGCAGATTTGAATGGTGATGATAGCCGTGAGCAACGAGTATGGTGGAATAGAAGATAAGATTTGAAGTATATAATTCTCTTTAAAGTTTCGTTTAAATATAGGGGACATTCTCAGTGATGAGAGTGTCTTCTTTTATTGAAATAAATCAAAAAATATATAGGATAAACGTTAGTTAAGACTAGGTAATTCATAAATTGCCTCGATGGATAGATATACGTATTGCTTTTTCTTATTGACTTTTGTTGTGTTCGGTTGGGTGGCATTTGAAGAATGCTATTGTTGGGATATTGAATTTTTATGAAGAAATTCTCCTGTTTTAAAGCATAAAAAAAGGCTATCTATCCCAGACAGCCAATCTTTTGTTAACCTTAAATCTAATACTATGAAAAACACACTGCAAAGATACGGACTTTGTTTATAATAGCAAGTTTTTAGTCTGTATTTCGCCGTTTTATAACATGCTTTATAAATATATCGCACCTTGTTAACAAATTAATTTAAAAATGTAAAGTTTTGTTTATTATGACCTTTCGGACTTTTTGTCTTATGAATGATAGAAGAGGGCAAATGAAAATAAAAGTATGTGATAGCTGTTTTTCTATTTCTTATTTTATATCTTTGATGTCACTTTACTGATTGAAAAAATAACAGTTACTTATGAAAAACAGACAGTTTATTGTATTTGCTTTTTTATTAGCATGTCCGTTGCTGTTACACGGACAGGAAACGTTTCTTTGTGGAAAAGAATCATGTAATAAAGGTTATATCCGGCATCCATGGTATGGAAAAAAGGTTGGTTATATAGGAGACTCGATAACTGATCCCAATTGTTATGGAGATAACATAAAAAAGTATTGGGATTTTTTGAAAGAATGGTTGGATATCACTCCTTATGTGTATGGAGTGAGTGGACGTCAATGGAATGATGTACCCCGTCAGGCAGAACAATTGAAAAAGGAGCATGGAGAAGAGGTTGATGCCATCGTGGTTTTGATGGGGACAAATGATTTTAATAGCAGTGTACCTGTCGGGACTTGGTTTGCAGAGAAAGAAGAGCAGGTGATGGCTGCCCGTGGTGAAACTAAAAAACTGGAAACGCGTAAAAGGCGTGTTCCTATAATGACGAATGATACGTATAAAGGCCGTATTAATATTGGTTTGAGTCATTTGAAAAAATTGTTTCCCGATAAACAAATTATTTTGTTGACCCCATTGCATCGTTCTTTAGCGGAATTCGGCGAAAAGAACGTACAACCGGATGAAAGCTATCAGAATAAATGCGGAGAATATGTGGACGCTTATGTACAGGCCATTAAGGAAGCAGGTAATTTGTGGGGAGTTCCTGTAATAGATTTTAATTCGGTTACAGGTATGAATCCGATGATTGAAGAACAACTTATTTATTTCTATGATTCGGGGTATGATCGTTTGCATCCTAATACCAATGGTCAAGAACGTATGGCACATACATTGATGTATCAGTTACTTTCTTTGCCTGCATCATTCTGACAGTTGGACATTCATATTTTGCCTTTTTGGAAGAGTTTGTCTATTGGGGAGAACCTTCGATGTTTCGATATGAATTTGAAGAATTGAAAAAATGTTCAAGTGGCAAATTGATGTTGTTTGAACATCTTTTTATTAGTTCTTATTTACTGAAAGAGTACTTGAACTATTGATTTTGAGCAATTTTCTATATTCTTGTATCATTTTTTATGGTTTCTTTTCTTGTTTACTTTTGCCTAAATCTTTTAACTTATAAAATGTATATGAAAAACATGAAATTAAAAGTATTACTTGTTTTATGTGCTTTACTCCTGTTATCGGCTTTTATTGCTGAGAGAAAAGAGCCCATTACTATTTTTATGATTGGTGATTCTACCATGGCGAATAAAAGTCTGAAGAATGGTAATATAGAGCGTGGTTGGGGACAAATGCTTCCCGGATATTTTACGGAAGAGGTTGTGGTGGATAATCACGCTATGAATGGATGAAGTTCACTCAGTTTTATCAATGAAGGACGTTGGGATGTAGTGCTTTCTAAAATTCATAAAGGTGATTATGTATTTATTCAATTCGGGCATAATGATGAGAAATCTAGAGTCACATTACATACAGAATCCGGAAGTACCTTTGATGATAATTTAAGACGTTTTGTGAATGGAACATGTGCTAAGGGAGGAAATCCTGTACTGTTCAATTCTATAGTTCGTCGTAATTTCCCCCCCCCTAAAGGTGTGACGGAGATAAAGGGTAGTTATGAAAAAGAAGGTCCGGTATTGGTTGATACCCATGGGAAATATCTGGAATCTCCCCGTCGGGTAGCCGGAGAAATGAATGTATCTTTTATTGATTTGAATAAATTGATCCATGACTTGGTTACCGGTATGGGAGTCGAGAATTCAAGAAAATTGTTTATGTGGATTCCTTCCGGACAATATGAATTTTGTCCGGAAGGGAAAATTGACAATACTCACTTGAATATATATATGGTGGACGTCTAGTTGCCAGGTTGGTTGTGGACGCTTTGATGGAAGAAGTGCCGGCTTTGGCAAAATATGTGCGACGTTATGATTATGTGGTGGCGAAAGATGGGAGTGGGGATTTCTTTACAGTTCAGGAAGCAGTGAATGCGGCAGTTGGTGGTGGCAAGAAAACAATATCTATACTTGTCCGTCCGGGAGTATATGAAGAGTATGTTTCTATGCCGGAATCATCGCCTCGAATAGAATTGGTGAAACAGACAGGGGCTGAGATCAGGGATAACGGGTTCACACAAGATGTTTATGTGGCACCTTATAAGGGTGACAGAGTGTGTGCTATCAGTTATCATTTGATAAGAACAGGGTAGGTACATGTACCGAACAATATCCCATCGGGGGAGATAAGTCGAAATCGACTCCTGCGTCTTTAGATAAATGGGTGGAAAGCTTGGTAAACTCCGGTAGATAGGGAGTTGGCAATGATACATGGAATATCGCAGGGATATGATGCTTTTCAAAATCCTAAAATATTGTGGAAATAAGGTAAAGGCTATGGAAAATGAAATATGGGTGGGTACATTTAGAGAGGTAGTTGCCTATACAAAAGAACGAGAAAAAAATCGCTTGAATGTGCTAGAAAACGGCTATGACATAACTCCTCATTTGGATATGAATGCACAATTATTTACAGAACCACTGACTATGGTATTGAAATCTGTGGGAAACAGAGTTTCGGAGATTAGGCAAGATGGGAAAAAGCTTTTTCTAAAGAAGGATGCTGATAAGGTTCTTTTCGATTTTAATCCTTATGGATGGATGATTCAGATTCGTTTTATCTGAAGTGTTGGATATAGTTTTAAAACTAGAATAGGGAAATCCGTTAGTCTTTATTGTAACCATTTAAGGTGTGATAATAAGATTAACGGATTTGTTTTTTGCTCTTTTATAAAGTTACTCAGAATTAATTTCTAAATTTGTTCCCGTTAACTTTATTCCTTTTTCAAAAGAAATAAAATGGAAAACACAGAGAAACTGATTGTAGAACAACTGAAAAATGGCAACGAAGATGCTTATAAATACATCTATGATTATCATTATGTTCTTTTATGTCATATAGCAAATCAATATTTGAACGATAATTTTTTATCGGAAACTATAGTTGGAGATGTAATATTTCACCTTTGGGAAATCAGAGAAACTTTAAACATTACTATTACTATTAGAAGTTATCTGATAAAGGCCGTTCGTAATCGTTGTATAGACTATCTGAAATCTAGATCTGAAAAAAAGGAAATTTCATTTTCAGTTTTAGTACCGGAAGAGATGTCTGAAGAAAAGTATTTGCAGTCGGATAATTATCCTTTGGGAATATTATTAGAACGTGAATTGGAGCATGAAATCCGTATGGCAATAGATAAACTACCGGTTGAATGTAGATGTGTTTTTGAAAAAAGTAGATTTGAGGCGAAAAAATATGAAGAAATTTCTCAGGAATTAGGTATTTCCATAAATACGGTTAAGTATCATATAAAGAATGCATTATCTTTCCTTCAGACTGAATTGAGCAAATATTTAATTGCTTTGATTTTATTTTTTTCGTGTTAAAACAGAAAAAAGTTCTTTTAGGACTACCCTGTATTTAAAATAAATCGTCTTCACTTTAGAAACAACAAAGATGAAAGCAGAAAAAGAACATATTGATGAATTAATAGTATCCTATTTAAGTAATGAGTTGGATGGAAATGCTGTGCATGAACTGAAGGAGTGGATAGCTGCGTCTGTGGAAAATGAAAAGTATTTTATGCAGCGGCAAGAAATTTGGTTTTCTGCCATAAGTGTGAAAGAGGATGTTAAATATGATAAGAGCAAAGCATTTGAACAATTTAAAAATAGAATTGCTAATCAGAGGTTGAATGATAAAAGAGAACGTGAAAATTTCTGTTTGTCTAAATTTTGGCGTTATGCAGCTGTTATTGTTGTATTGTTCTCAGTTTCTTATTTTTCTTATTGGAGGGGTGGAATAAGTATAAAAGAGGTATTTTCGGATATCATTGTGGAGGCTCCTCTTGGTTCCAGAACAAAATTGACCTTGCCGGATGGGACATTAGTGTGGTTGAATGCCGGATCGCGTATAACATATTCACAAGGATTCGGAGTAGGGAATAGAAAAATAGAATTGATAGGAGAAGGGTATTTTGAAGTTAAACGAAATGAAGAAGTTCCATTTCTTGTGAAAACGAATAGTTTGCTGGTAAAGGTATTGGGAACGAAATTTAATTTTCGGGACTATCCGGATGATGCAGAAGCCATTGTTTCTTTGTCCGAAGGAAAAGTGGCATTGAATAATTTATTGAAAAAAGAAAAAGAAGCTTTTTTGTTACCCAATGAAAGGGTGGTCTTGAATAAAAAGAATGGCAGAATGCATGTGGAGTATTCTACTGTTTCCAATGCATTACAATGGACTAATGGATATTTATTTTTTGATGAGGAATTGTTGCCGGATGTTGTGAAGGAGTTAGAACGTAGTTATAATGTGAAAATACAAATAGCTAGTGATACTTTGAATACTTTCAGGTTCTATGGAAATTTCGTTCATCGTGAGCAAAATATTCAGGAAGTTTTGGAAGCATTATCTGCGACCCGTAAGATTCATTATATTATTGAAGGACACAATATAACTTTATATTAAGTAGGGAGTGGATTAAAATTGTTTAACCTTAAAATTAAAAGTATGAATAGAATTAGAGCTGTAATACTGTGATAGGGGTACGAAAGGGATGAAAAAGAAAAGGTGGGAAGATATAGGGATTTTCCCACCTTGATGAAATCTCTTTTTCGACTTATGATTGTGAGTGCGCTTTTAGAGAATGCAAAGTTAATGATTTTTCTCTTTAAAAGCTAAGTTCATTTAATTTTTTAATTAATAAATTACTAATTTATGAAAAACAAGAGAAAGGCCATATTATTGGTCGGGGCTTTGCTTTGCCTTAATTTGAATATCTTCTCACAGAATATACCATTGAAAATGAATAAAGTGTCGGTGAAAAAAGCTATGACTGAGCTAAAAGAAAAAAGTGGATATTCATTTGTGTATATAGCTGGGGATTTAGATACGAAAAAGATTGTTGATATAGACGCTGAGCAACTGCAAGAAGTTATTGAGCAAATCTTGGAAGGACAAAATGTTTCTTATGAGATAAAAGATAAAAATATCGTTATTCGGAAGAAGGAGGTAGAACAGTCCATGTTGAACGAGAAAAAATTACAAGATATTTCAGGGCTTGTGATGGATGTTATGGGAGAACCTATCGTAGGAGTTAATGTGATGGAAAAGGGGACTACTAATGGTACTATTACTGATATGGATGGTAAGTTTTTACTTAAAGCTCCTGCGAATGCAACTCTTATTATTAGTTTTATCGGTTATAAGACTCTTGCTGTTAATTTGGAAGGGGAAAAGAATGTGAATATAACTCTGAAAGAGGATTTGGAACAATTAGATGAAGTGGTGGTGGTTGGTTATGGAACTCAAAAAAAATCTAGTTTGACAGCATCCGTGGCGACAGTGCCTGCAAAAGAACTGAGTAAACAGATGGGGCATTCTGTTGCAGCTGCTTTGCAGGGGAGGGCTCCAGGAGTAGAAATATTGCAAAAGGGGGGAGAAGCTGGGGCAGATATCAAGATACTTGTTCGGGGAGCAGGTACATTTGGTGCTACTGAACCTTTATATGTTATTGATGGTGCATTTTCTAATAATGGGCTAAATTCGTTGAATCCTTCAGATATTGAATCAATAGAAATCCTGAAGGATGGTTCGGCGGCTGCCATTTATGGCTCTCGCGCTGCAAATGGGGTTGTGCTGATAACTACCAAGCATGGTCAAAAAGGTAAAGCAAAAGTTGAAATTTCTGCAAACTATTCTTTGCAGACTCCTTCTAAATATCTTGATTTTCTAGATGCAAATGAGCATCGCGAATATACTAAGCAAATTGTTGAAAATTCAACAAACCAGACTCAAGCTCCAGAAAATATTCATCCTACTAATCCTGATATTAATACTGACTGGCAAGATGCATATCTAAGAAATGCTCCTATGTATAATTTGAATGCTTCAATTTCTGGTGGTGGTGAATATTCAACTTTTAATACAAGTTTGGGGTATTTTGATCAGCAAGGTATTATGGAATTTTCTGGTTTTAAGAAATATAATGCACGTGTCAATGGAACGTTTAAGAAAGGACGTTTGACTGTTAGTGAAACTCTTTCTGCTGCTTTTACAAATAAGGAGCCTCAAGTAAGGATGGTGATGGGGATTCCTACTGTTCCAATGACTGATGTAGAGGGAAGGTATGTATCTGCAGGTAAAGATTATTATGTAAATGAAGGAAAAGTTACTAATCCGTTTGCATCTTATTCCAATACTGTTCGAAGAAATAAAACAGTTAATGTTACTGGTAGTTTGAATATAGGACTGAATTTATATAAAGGATTGGATTATAAGCTACTACTTGGAGGTGACTATATATCAACAAATAATATATCTCGGTCCATTGCTTTTGACTCCAATTGGGATGAGAATGGTAATGCAGATCCTGATTATAGCAGAACGATTAATTCACTATCTGAAAGTCGTGGACAGCGATTTAGTTATACAATTGATAACATTTTGACTTATAAGAATATGTTTGCTGGTCATACTATTGACGCAATGGTAGGTACAAGTTGGATGAGAGAATACTATAGAACTATGGGGATTGGTTCTGGTTCTACAGATTTGGGTGGTCCTAATATTACTATTTTTAATGGGAAAGGAGATATAACAAGTGAAGAATACAATTCAGCTTTACTCTCCTTTTTTGCTCGCTTGAACTATGACTATAAGGAGCGTTATCTTGTTTCTGCAAGTATTCGTAGTGATAAATCTTCCAAATTTGCTAAAGGAAATAGGGTCGGTTACTTTCCTTCGGTTTCAGTGGGTTGGAATATACATGAAGAGAATTTTTTTAATATAGAATGGATAAGTAAAATGAAGATTAGAGCTAGTTATGGTGAATTAGGAGCTAATTTTATAGATTCATATTCTTTCCTTTCTACGGCTTATGGTCCAATACCTTCTGTATTCGGTGAAAATCAGATTGGTCAAAGTAGTGTGATGAATGGTTATGTAACCAAATTTGCTCAGGAAAATTTGACTTGGGAAAAATCAATATCTAAAAACGTAGCATTGGAAATGGCTTTTCTGAATAATAAAATTTCTTTTACAGCTGAATATTTTTGGAAAGATAATAATGACTTACTTGCTCCATTACTTCCATTAGCATCATCAGGGCAAACCATTATGACTAATGGGGGGGATTTGCCAGTTTTTAATTCTGCATCTGTTGAAAATAAAGGTTTTGAATTTACGGTAGGTTATCGTAATAATTGGAAGGATTGGAGTTTGGATGTTACTGCCAATATTTCGGCATTAAGAAATAAAGTAAAGAGTTTGGGTGAGGGAGTACAACCCATTAAGGCAGAGGTGATGATGAGTGGTTCTTTTAATGACCGTCCTACTATTACTAAACCGGGCTTGCCTATTGGTACCTTTTGGGGATATGTGGTGGAAGGTTTTGATAATGATGGTAATTTTATTTTTCAGGATAATAATGGTAGTGTGAATGGTGTATTGACAGGAAAACCGGATGGGAAGATTGATGAGAATGATAAAACGGATATTGGTAATCCTCATCCGGATTTTACTTATGGTTTAAATATAAATGTAGGTTATAAGAATTGGGATTTGACTGCTTTTTTCCAAGGAACGCAAGGTAACGATATTTTTGCTTTAATGAAATATGATTGGTATTTTGGAGGAGCTAATAGTGCTACCCTAAAGGATGCTTTCTATAATTCATGGACTCCGCAAAATCCTAATGCAGAAGCTCCTAAACTGAATAGTAAAAACAGTTCTGGCATAAACTCGCTTCCAAGTACATTCTATGTGGAGGATGGTTCTTATTTCAGATGCAAGAATCTACAAATCGGTTATTCCTTTAATAAGAAATTATTGCAAAAATTCCATATAGAATCATTTAGAATATATGCGGGGGTACAAAATTTATTCACTATCACAAAATATCCCTTGTATGATCCCGAAGTTAGTTCAAACGTGTTGTTTGACAGAGGTGTGGATGGTTTCTGGCAAGCACAGGAAAGTCCTCATGAAGCAACAATGAATTCTAGAGTATATAATCTTGGTGTCAATTTAACTTTCTAAAAACAGAATAAGTATGAAAATAATGTTGCGTAAAATTATAGTTATCATCATCAGTTTTGTAACTATTGGAATGATGGGCTCATGTGAAGATATTTTTAATGATTTGGCGGTGAATCCTAATCAATCAGACGTTAATTCATTTTATACTACACTAGAAAATTGTAATAAGGGAATTCTTGGTATCTATGGGTATATTTCGACTCCTCGTAATTTGGGAGCTTGTGGATTTGGTTTGATGTTGACTCGTAGTGATGAGGGGTGTTCGGTAGCTGATTATGGAGTACCAGGTGCTTATAATGAAGAGTTTACCCCTTCCTATTATTCATTGGTTCAACCTTTTCAGTTAATGTATACAGCTGCTTCCCAAGCTAACCAAATGATTGAAAGTCTTACTGAAATAGAATTCAGCAATAAAGAATTACAGGATGCATATTTGGGGGAGGCTTATTTTCTTCGTGCATTTACACATTTCTTTTTATTCATCAATTATAGGAATATTCCTTTGATTAAAGAATTGCCTAAGGCTCCTAATGAATATAAGCCTCAGGCAACACCTGAAGAGGCTTGGGATTTTATTATAGATGATCTGATCAAAGCTAAAGATTTACTTCCTGACAAGAATTTTTGGGATGCTAAAAATAAAGGACGTGTGACGAAAGCTTCTGCTTATGCACTTTTGGGTAAGTCATATCTTTATAGATCCGGTATTGAACCCAAATATGGAACTTCACAAATAACTTATTATAATGAGGCTGCTGCGGCTTTTGCAGAAATCATTAATGGTAATTGTGGGGACTACAGATTGGTAGATGACTATTCATGGAACTTTGATGTGGCACATGAAAATAATGATGAATCTATTTTTGAAGTACAATTTGTCGGAGTGTTGAATACAGGATTTAACCCAGGATTTGTGGACAGTGGGTTGTTCAATGACGTCCGGTGTAAAATGTGTATAATGAATAGAAGTAGAAATTCGAATAGTTCTGCACAGGTTATGCACAATTGGTTATATGATAAATTTGTAGCGTCAAAAACAGTGACAGGAGAAACTGATCCACGTATGTTTGGTTCGTTTGTTTTTAATGATAATGTATCGGAGATTATACGTCCGAAAGGTATGAAGGTTACTTTTCTTGAAGGGAAGGACTGGGAAGCAGAAATGGGTTCAAAGGAAGGAACATTTGGTGAACAATATGAGTTGGCAATGGGATATAAAATGTGTAGTAGGAAATGGTTGGATTGGACCTTACCTCCGACAGATGATGCTGGTGGGCATTTTTTTAATGGACGTGCACAAGGAGTAAACTGGAGAATGATTCGTTATTCGGATGTTTTGCTGATGTATGCTGAAGCTGTAGTAATGGGAGGGAAAGCCACTGCAAACATAACCCCGTTAGAAGCAATAAACAAAGTACGCGATAGGGTAGGAGTACCTCATGTAACAGAAGCTAATATGAGAACTATTGAAGATGAACGTATTCTAGAACTTACCTATGAAGGCTCCCGATTCTTTGACTTGCTTCGTTGGGGTAAAGTAGTAGAGCGTTTTCGCGAATTGGAAAATACTGATCCTTTGTTTAAAAGGTTTAGCAGGGCTCAATATATGGGGTTTAAGGAAAATAAGAATGAATGGGTTCCATTGCCAATTGATGAAGTAGAGGGTAATCCATATATCACTAAAAATAATCCAGGATGGTAATTAAAAATAGAATAATTATGAAAGTATTTTATTATATTATATGTGCAGCTTGCTTTGCCGGCTGTGTGTCATCTTCCAATGATAAAACGGTGAAAGAGAATGGTCGAACATTGCATAATGGCATTGTGCTGCCCGAGCAATGGCCTCCTAGTATGATTGATGATGGAGTACGTCGCGAAATGTCTTTACCTTATATTTCAAACAAACCGACTGTTATTTCTGTAAATTTAGGACGCCAATTATTCGTTGATGATTTTTTAATTGCAGAAACAGATATGGAGCGTGTTTCCCATAAGGCTATGTTCTATGAGAATAATCCGGTACTTGCTCCGGATAAGGAGTGGGAATACACTTTTGAACGTGCTCCTTATGCTGCTCCTTTCAGTGATGGAATATGGTATGATGAAAGCGAACAAAAATTTAAAATGTGGTATTTGGCTGGTGCCGGATCTATGCACAAACATCGTCAAAGCTTTTATACTTGTTATGCAGAGTCAAAAGATGGGAAGCATTGGGAAAAAGTGAATATGGATATAGTGCCGGGTACGAATATTGTAGATACTTGTGATCGGGATGCGGCTACAGTTTGGCTCGATAAAATGTGTCCAGAACCAGAAAAACGTTTCAAACTCTTCAATGTGGAAAAACATAGTGGAGGATGGAAAATAATTTTAAAATATTCAAAAGATGGTATTCATTGGTCGGAAGGAGTTGCGCAATCAGGACCGGTGGGGGATCGTACCACTGCTTTCTATAATCCGTTTACTCAAAAATGGGCTATTAGTCTACGGCAGGGGAGTAAAGCAGACGGACGCTCTAGAGGCTATTTGGAAAATGAAGATCCAGAGATGGCAGTTAGCGTGGCGCATTCATTGGCTAAAGGAATAAAGGATAAAAATATAGTTTTGTGGTTTACTCCTTCCGATAAGGAACTGCCACATCCTGAATTTCCTGATGTGCGTCCAGCCATTTATAATTTTGATGCTATGCCTTATGAAAGTGTTATGCTAGGGTTCTATGCTATGTGGAAAGGACCAGAGAATGATCTCTGTGGTAAGTTAGGTATTCAGAAAAGAAATGAAATAGGGATGGGATATAGTCGGGATGGTTTTCATTTTTATCGTCCCAGTTATGAACCTGTTATGGGAGTAAATGAAACGGAAGGGGCATGGAATTGGGGAAATATGCAGTCTGTTATTGGCGTACCTCTCATTGTTGGTGATTCTTTGTATTTGTATTCTAGTGGAAGAATGAAGAATAAAGTGATGTGGGATGGATTTACTTCTACTGGGTTGGCAACTTTACGTCGTGATGGGTTCGTTTCCATGCATACAGACACAGAAGGGGTACTTGTTACCGAGAAAATAAAGTTTGATGGTAATCATTTTTTTGTGAATGCACAAGCAAAGGATTTGCAGGTGGAGATAATGGATGAAAATGGTAATGTGATTACGGGATTTTCCAGAGAGGATTGTAAGGAAATGAATGATTTGAACAGTACTAAACAATTGGTAACTTGGAAATCAGGTAAAAAACTTGCTGCTCTTTCAGGCAAGATAGTTAAAGTGAAGTTTTATGTTACTTGTGGCGATTTATATGCTTTTTGGATTTCTCCATGGGACACAGGAGAAAGTAGGGGATATACAGGTGGTGGTGGTCCGGGACTCAATCCTTGTGGAATCGATATTAAATAATTGATATGTGTAAAACATAGTTGTGTTACATCGTGTATTTTGTTGGTGGAGGTGTGTCGTAATGCACGATGCACCTCTTTTTTTGTTCATCACTATACAAATCTGTTCACTTTCTTTAAGCTGCGATCTTTTGAAGATTTCTTTGATTTATGTGTTCCCAGCATCTAAAAACAGCAGTTGTAAGCTC
>NZ_JAVHZY010000038.1:0-37382 GCF_031119655.1 Phocaeicola sp. GP0067 | reverse complement strand
AACGTCACATCGGCTACGCGGTCTCCAATATGTATTTCCATACTTTTGCTTAATTAAATGAAGAATCAGATTCTCAATACTCCTTTCTGCAAGCCGAACTCACGCCAGCGGCTGATGAGACGGGCATCAGACAGCTGGGGACTCTTGTTCTCTTCCAGATTCATCAGATAGTCAATATAAGAGGCGATCATGGTGATATTCTCAATCTCCTCATTATTACCGTTGCCACGGAGCAGCATACGCGAGTTCTTCTCTATGAACAAGGTATTATACTCACCCTTTACAAAGTCGGGGGTATGCATGATGCGTTTCAGATAACTGAGGTTGGTCTTCAGGCCCGTAATCTTGTACTCGTAAAGTACCCGGCGCATACGTTCTATGGCATATTGGCGGGTCGTAGCCCATACAATCAGCTTGCCTATCATCGGGTCGTAATAGATGGGAATCTCGTAACCTTCGTAAACGTAGCTGTCAATGCGTACGCCGATGCCGTTAGGCTCCGTCAGCTGTTTGATGATACCCGGCGAAGGCATGAAGTTGTTCTCCGTGTCTTCCGCACAGATACGACATTCGATGGCATGACCGCGCTGGAAAAGTTCTTCTTGCTTCAGGTGCAGCACCTCGTTATTGGCTATACGGATTTGTTCTTTTACCAGATCCACGCCCACCACTTCTTCGGTGATGGGATGCTCCACCTGCAAACGGGTGTTCATCTCCAGAAAATAGAAATCGCGGTTCTTGTCCACCAGAAACTCGATAGTTCCGGCTCCCGAATAGTTCACCGCCCTGGCGGCAGCCACTGCCTTTTCCCCCATCTCCTGGCGGAGTTCCGGAGTAAGGAACGGAGACGGGCTCTCCTCTACAATCTTCTGGTTGCGACGCTGGACAGAACACTCGCGGTCAAACAGATGGATTACATTGCCATGATTGTCACCCAGAATTTGAAATTCTATATGATGGGGTTCCTCCACAAATTTTTCCAGATAAACCGTATCATCCCCGAAAGAAGACATGGACTCGGAACGGGCGGTGTTATATGCCTCCACCACTTCATCTTCACTGTGTATCAGCCTCATCCCTTTACCGCCGCCTCCCATAGAAGCCTTCAACATGACAGGATAGCCTATTTCATTACAGATACGTACCGCCTCTTCGGCACTTTGCAACGGCTGTTCCGTACCGGGGACCACGGGAACACCTGCGGCAATCATACGCTTACGGGCGGCAATCTTGTCACCCATCGCTTCCATCGTCTCGGCGGCAGGGCCGATAAAGATGATCCCCTCCTCTTTGCACCGGCGGGCAAAATCAGCATTCTCGGACAAAAAACCATAACCGGGATGAATGGCATCGGCTTTGCATCGTTTGGCAGTCTCTATTACTTTTTCTATATTTAAATAGCTTTCCCTGGCTATAGCAGGACCTATAAGATAGGCCTCGTCAGCATACATCACATGATGAGAAGTGCGGTCGGCTTCTGAAAAGACAGCAACGGTCCGTATGCCCTTTTCTCGGCAGGAACGCATTACACGTAAGGCTATTTCACCTCTGTTTGCAATCAATACTTTCTTTATCATTTTTCTTCTTATTATAACGGGGGTTAATTTCGCAGGCATAGAAACTGTCCTTGACGGCTTTCAGGCAGTCATGGCACAGGCAATCGGAATAATTCTCCATTAAATAGGTGCGTTGCAGAGCATCCAGTCGGACAGTTGCGCAATGACACGATAAAATATCATTGTGCATACAATCAAATGTTGCACCACAACGTGGACATACCTTTTTCATAGGCATTCCTCCCGTAAATTTTTTATTTTCTTATTTTCTTTCGTACTGCTTTCCTAATCCCACGAGTAAAAACAGCCTTTAATGAATGGCAGGTCTTCTGACTGACTCCTTATCTTGAAGCCTTCCCGATGTGAGGATTGTCACATCAGTGGCAAAGGTATTTTTCAAGATTCCAGCAGAGTTTCACAGCAGCGGGACTGTCCGGGATTTGCACCCGATTCCCTTTTAATCCGAATAGCAGATAGACTATCCGAAACCAATTCGGGGCAAAGATAATGGATTTTATAATTAAACGAAGCGGAAAAGATGAAAAAAGTGTTGCTTGAAGTTTTTTTTCTTTTTCCAGTTGTTTTATTGATTTAATTCCTAACTTTGTCAGTAATATCGGTTTCCGGATTAGCCGTTGGCGCGAAACGGAATTAAAAGGGAATCCTGTGCAAATCAGGAACTATCCCCGTAGCTGTAAGTTTTATCCTCCCATAGTGTGGGGAAGTGTTGTGACATTCTTAGCCACTGGTTATTGTGAAAACCGGGAAGGCGCTACAACGGAAACAAGTCAGAAGACCTGCCGTTATTGTTTATATCATTCATGGCTTTCGGGTGAAAGGCGATAGAACGAATCATACTGATCCTTTTTATTACTGGTTTCCATGAATTGTCGTGTGTGAAAGACTTATATTGAATAATGTGTGTTTTGTATAACCTTAATTTATAAGTATGATTAATTCAGAGGTATTTATTATTAAGAGAGATGGTAAAAAAGAAACTTTCTCTCTTGATAAAATTAAAAATGCAATAGCCAAAGCATTTTTGTCAGTAGGAAGTTTTGCTACCCAGGATGTGATTACTACTGTATTGAGTCGCGTTAGTGTCAGTGATGGAATGAATGTGGAAGAAATCCAGAATCAGGTGGAGGTGGCCCTGATGGCTGAACATTATTACAGTGTTGCCAAGGCGTATATGCTGTATCGTCAGAAACATTTGGAGGATCGTGAGGTGAGAGATAAACTGAAGTTTTTGCTTGACTATTGTGACGCTTCCAATCCGGCAACCGGCAGTAAATATGATGCGAATGCCAATGTGGAGAATAAGAATATTGCTACGCTGATAGGAGAGTTACCCAAATCAAATTTTATTCGTCTCAACCGTCGTCTGTTGACTGACCGTTTGAAAGACATGTATGGAAAGGAATTGTCCGATCGTTATTTGGAACTTCTGAATCATCATTTTATTTATAAAAATGATGAAACTAATCTGGCTAATTATTGTGCCAGCATTACTATGTATCCTTGGTTGAATAATGGTACGATAGCAGTGGGAGGGAACTCTACGGCTCCTACTAACTTGAAATCTTTTTGTGGTGGATTTGTCAATATGGTTTTTATTGTATCCAGTATGTTAAGTGGTGCCTGTGCTACTCCAGAGTTTTTGATGTATATGAATTATTTCATTGGTTTGGAATATGGGCAGGAATATTATAAGTATCCCGATAAGATTGTTGATTTATCTACCAAACAAAGAACAATAGACAAAATCATTACAGACTGTTTCGAGCAAATAGTATATTCTATTAACCAGCCTACAGGGGCGCGTAATTTTCAAGCCGTCTTTTGGAATGTAGCTTACTATGACAAATATTATTTTGAAAGTCTTTTTGGTAACTTCTTTTTTCCCGATGGAAGCCAACCTGACTGGAATTCACTAAGTTGGTTGCAGAAACGTTTCATGAAATGGTTTAATAAAGAGCGTACACGTACTGTTTTAACATTTCCTGTAGAAACAATGGCGCTTTTGACTAAAGATGGTGATGTATTAGATAAGGAATATGGTGACTTTACGGCTGAAATGTATTCCGAAGGTCATTCTTTCTTTACTTATATGAGTGATAATGCAGATTCTTTAAGTAGTTGCTGCCGTCTTCGCAATGAGATACAGGACAATGGTTTCAGCTATACTTTGGGAGCAGGTGGGGTTTCTACAGGCTCAAAAAGTGTGCTGACTATTAATTTGAACCGTTGCATCCAGCATGCGGTGAAATCCGGTATACTTTATCCGTTTTTTTTGGAAGAAGTGGTTGATTTGGTACACAAAGTCCAGTTGGCTTATAATGAGAATCTGAAATTGTTGCAGTCGAAAGGTATGCTGCCTTTGTTTGATGCTGGTTACATCAATATGAACCGTCAGTATCTAACTATCGGTGTTAATGGTTTGGTGGAAGCAGCGCAATTTATGGGTATTGAAATCAATGATAACCCTAAGTATGAAGCATTTGTTCAGGAGATTTTAGGAATGATTGAACGATATAATAGGAAGTACCGTACAAAGGATGTTTTGTTTAATTGCGAAATGATTCCTGCTGAGAATGTAGGAGTGAAGCACGCTAAATGGGATAAAGAAGCAGGCTTCCAAACATTCCGAGAATGTTATAACAGTTATTTCTATATTGTAGAAGACAAATCGTTGAATGTTGTCGATAAATTCCGTCTGCATGGACGCCGCTATATAAAGCATTTAACGGGAGGCTCGGCCTTGCACATGAATTTGGAAGAACATCTTAGTAAGGAGCAGTACAGACAACTACTTCGGGTAGCTGCTATAGAAGGCTGTAATTACTTTACATTTAATATACCGAATACCATTTGCAATGAATGTAAGCATATTGATAAGAGATACTTGCATGAATGTCCTGAATGTCATAGTCGGAATGTGGATTATCTGACACGTGTTATCGGGTACATGAAGCGGATCAGTAATTTTTCTCAGGCAAGGCAGAAGGAGGCTGCACAAAGATATTATGCTCCGTTACGTTGATTATGACATCGTATTTCAAGAAATTCCGGATGAAGTCACTCTGGCGATCAATCTCTCTAACTGTCCCAATAGGTGCAAGGGCTGTCATAGCCCTCATTTGTTGGAAAATGTAGGAGAATCTTTAACGGAAGAAAGTCTTGGGCATCTTTTACAGAAGTATGGAAAGGCGGTGACTTGCGTCTGTTTTATGGGAGGCGATGCCGAACCCTTTGAAGTGGAAAGGTTGGCAGGATTTCTTCACCGACAGTCTATCGCTTTGGTAAAGGTGGGTTGGTATTCGGGGAAGAATGAATTGCCGGAAGGTCTTTCCGTTCAGAACTTTGAATATATAAAGTTGGGACCGTATATTGAAAAATTGGGTGGCTTGAAATCTCCTGATACCAATCAGCATTTCTATCGGATATACGGGGATGAGATGAAAGATATTACCTATCGGTTTTGGCGTATCTGAAAAAGGCGGAAATAAATTCCGCCTTTTTCAGATAAATATATTAAGTTGGTTATGCTTCCGGTTGATAGTCTTCACCATTCTCCCATGCACTGTCGTCATTCCAGTTTTCATATAAATGGTTTACCCAAATTTGGCGAATCTCAGGATAACTGCCAAGGGCTTTCATATTACATCCGTCTTTAATACCATGATCAGCTCCGGCTTGATCTATCGGGTGGCTTTCGAATGTTCTGTCCACTTTGAATCCTAATTTCTCCAAACGTTCACGCCAGCTATATTCATTTGTATTGATTTCCACATTGCTTACATCGTCATCTTCGGCCATAGCTTCCAATCCCCAAAGGTCGTTGTGGGCATGGTCACCGGCAATTGACATGAAAGGTGCAAGATAAACATTTACTTCTGATGGGTTCAGACCGTTCTTTTCGCAATAGCTCATCACCTTAGAGTACATACAGTCGGGATATTGGGTTTTGTCAAATCCTTCTACAGGAATTCTATTAGCCGGTTCTTCCTCTATTTCTTTCGGGAAGAAAAGCATGTCACCATAATCCACAGTACCTACAAAGATATTGTTGTTGGCAGCAAGTTCCTGCAATGCTTTTTCCATGTCAGAGTACTTTTTGTTAGCATTGTAATTCTCATCCGGATTACCGTGTCCCATTAGAAGCACGATGTTGTTCTTGCCTGCTAATTTAGACTCATAGTGTTTGTAAAGTATCTCTGCTACATCTTTAGTATCTTCTGCACTGGAAAGAAGGTTGGTACCTTTCAATACATCAATATGCGGATACCATTGAATCATAAAGTATTTTTTTACATCAGTATTCATTAATGAAAGATATTCTTCGCCTGGAATTACATGCAATGATTGTACAGCCACACGTTTGTATCCTGCATCGCCTATTGCTTTCAACCATTGGTCCAATTCATAACGTGCTATGCCGGTAGATGCTTCTACACGTCCGATACATGTACGTGAAGTAAATGACATATAAATATCCGTATTGGGGAATTTAGCTTTAAAATCCTCAATCACATCATCATAAACAGAAAGGGACTCATTATAGGTACTGCCAAAAGTACAGAGCAAAATGGCTGTGTCGTGTTGCTTGGTTCTGGTTACTACATCCACAGCAGGATTAACAGTACTTTCTTCATCATCATTGTCACTACAGGAACTGAATCCTGTGCAAGTTGCGGCAGCAACAAAAGCCGCCATCAGATAATACTTGAATTGTTTCATACTAATAAAAATTAATTTATAAATTGTTGGTTATTAATTGTTTTTGAATTTAATGAGGGCGGAGACATAAAAAGTTCTTCCGGGAGTTGATGTGGCACGATTCCGTCCGAAAGGAGTACGGTCTACATAGTCAAATACATTATCTACCCCGGCATTCATCGTTAATGACCACCGTTTCATTTTTAATAATGAGTGGGCTGTGTTGATACGCCAAGTTTGGAATCCGTCGGCATTATTATCATTTATATAACGGCGTGTAGACTGATATCTGCCATAGATGCCGATACCCAAACGATACAGTTTCCATGAATGTTGCCATAAGATATTTAAATTTGCATTATGGCTGGAAGTAGCATCAATAGGAAGATATTTCATATAATCTATACCTTTGTTAGGATATTGCGCTTTTGGATCAGCATAACTATATCCGCCGGCAAGGCTGAGAGATTTTGCAGGACGATAGTTGAAGGTGAAATCCATACCATAAATACGTGCCTTTGTCAGATTCTTATATTGTTTGCTCTTTTCTACTTCAAGAAACTTTTCATCGGGAGTTACGGAAATTTCAACCAGCTCAATCATGTTGTGAAGATAATTCATGTATCCGGTTAAACTGGCTTGGAATTTTTGCCCTACGTACTCGATACCGATTGAAGCATATTGTGAGGTTTGTGCTTTTAGATCTGTGTTGCCATGATATGCAGTCAAGGCACCGCCTCCGATAACGCCGGTATAATTATAATAAAGTTCTTTAATAGTGGGTGCTTTGTAGCCTAAAGCATAAGAAGCACGCAAATTAATATGTTCTCCGGGTTTATAAAGTCCTGATATTTTCGGACTGAAATTCAATCCTGTTTCCTTGTGTTGTGTTCCTCGTACCCCGGCAGTCAGAACCAGATTTTCTCTGGCTGTCCATTCCTCCTGTATATAAGCTGCCAACGTATAAACGGAAGCGCGGTCACCGTCAATGTGATGAGGTGATTCCAAATGATTGTACTGATATTCGATTCCTGCATTTAAAATATGGTCCTCTCCAAGATAAAATACACTTTTTACCTGGCCTAATATTTGTTTCTGAATACTTTGTTTGATACGTTGACCGGCAAAGTAGGTGATACGTTCATGGCGGTCATTGTCTAGAAAATAATCAGTATGCTCGTTTAGCTTATAGTCATAGAAGTAGCCGTATCTGCCATACGAGAGGTCTGCAGTCAGATAATTCCGTTTTCCTAATTTATATTTACTTCCTACTGCAAATGTGTAGTTGCGATAATAAAAATCGTTGGCTTGATATTTCCAAGGACCGTGTGTACGCATTACCCAACGCTCATAATAAGTGCCTTCTGCAGTGAGGTCTAGTTTGCGATTGACTTGCCATTCAATGTTCTCGGACAGGGTATAGTTTGAAGAACGGTTTACGGTCAACATAGTAGAGCCGGATTTCAATTGATTCTGATCCCACTGTAGGTCTGTATTCCGCCAGCCATCGGTATGCCGGAAGTTGATTCCGGTTACAGATTTTATCTTTCCATAATTAAAGCCGAAACTGGTACTTTGACGTATATCACCATATTCACCTATGCGGGATGTATTGGTGAGCTCCATTTTTTCACGGTTACGTTTGGTTATGATATTGATAACTCCGGCTATTGCGTCACTGCCATAAAGTGAAGAAGCGGCCCCTTTTACAATCTCTATGCGTTCTATATTAGCTGGATTTAATTGATTCAAGTCGTTTTGCCCTCCTACATCGCCATTCATTCTTTTTCCATTTATCATGATCAGGATATAGTCATTGTTCAATCCGTTTAGTTGGATATGGCTCCCCATATCACCATCATGAAAGGTCAATGAAGGACTAAGACCACTGAGCAAATCGTCTATACTGCGTGCCTGATATTGTTCCAAAGCTTTGCTGGTTATGACTTCAGTCTGTACGGGAGCATCTTTCAGATAATGTTCAGTACCTGTACCCGTGATGACCACTTCATTCAGTAATACGGACAATTCTTTATCGTCTTTATCTTTGAGAATACTTTGGGCACTTGCAATTTGTGTACCTAATAGTAGAATAGCAGGAAGTAAATACCTCATATTGTGTTTTATTTAATTTGCAAAATAAAACATCAAGTTTCCCTCTGATAAAGAGGAATGCCACAAAGGAATAGACGTTGGAAAACGCTTGTTCGAATGGACACATACTTCTAATCCTGGAAGCTTGGTGTTTATTGTTCAACAGACTTAGCAGGTATTCTGGCTTTCCTCTGATTGGAAACCTTCCCATTTCTTCAAATGAAACAGTGGTTTTAGACTATCCAATCAACATCATGAGGATTTACAGCTGCAGGTACAGCCCCGGATTTACACCGAGTTCCCTTGCATCGGGCTATGTGATAGCCCGATTACTAATTCCGTTGCAAAGATAGAGGTTTATTTTATATTATCTTCGATAAGTCTTTGATTTTTTAGCTTTTAAATTTTAAAGACAGACTGATGTAGAATGAACGTCCGGGGGTAAGTGTCGCATAATTGCTGTTATAAGGACGGTCATCCATATAATCGAACAGGTTTTCCATGCCGCATCCGGGTTCGATGATTACAGATTTTAAGTTGAAAGAATGGCGTGTGTTTAAATCCCACAATTGATACTCGGGAGCATAACCGTAACTTTTAGAGAAACGCTTGCTGTTGAAACGGCCGTTCAAATTTATATTCAACCGATATATTTTCCATGAATGCGCCCATTGGGCATTGATATTGTATGCGTTTTTTATACTTTTGTCGATGGGTTGTTCCAATTCCACATCTTGGGTATTAAGATGAGTGTATCCTCCGCTTAAATTGAACCCGGCACCTAGGTATGCATTGGCGGATACATTGATTCCGTGGACTTTAGCCTCCGCTATATTATCACGTTGACGAACTTCCTTATGACCATATTGCTCCATAGCTTTATCTCCTGTGGCAATCGTATTATAATCTATCATGTCACGAATATTATTATAAAAAGCATTGACTGATACTGAAAAACGCTCATGTACATACTCTGCACTCAATGAGAAATAATTATTCTTTTCCGGCTTTAAATCCAAATTACCTATTGTCAACCTGTCATTTTTTTTAGCTATGTCAGTGGCATAGAGTTCAGATAGGGTAGGAGTTCGGAAACCTGCTGCATAGGAGGCACGGAAATTGAATTTGCCGGGTTTATACATCAGTGCTACATTGGGAGTGGCATGATTTTTGAAATTTTCATGATAAATGTAACGTACACCAATCAAAGCCTGTAGGTTTCTCAGTAACTTTATTTCATCTTGTGCAAACAAGGCCAGTGTATAAGCATCTTCTTTGGCTATATTGTCTGTTTGACTTTTCAAGACATCAACGATATATTCTGTGCCGACTGAAAGTTTGTGCCGGTTACCTAATTTAAAGATACCTTTTATGCTAAGATTGTGATTACGGGTCCGTTTTCGCACTTGCTCTTCACCTGCTTTTCCATTATAGGTTTTATTGTCTTTAAAAAAACAATAAGAGGAAGAAAAATGATCGGCGTAACAGTCTGCGGTAATATAATTCCCTTTATTTATCATGTATTGGGCACCAATGCCATAATTAAAGGTTTCATGCAATATGTTGTAGTCGTATGCTTCATAAGGGCGGCGTGTCTTGTTGTCATAATATCCGCCGCGGGCATAAAAGGAGAGTTTGTCGGTAGCATCGAAAGTGAATTTTTGATTGACAGTATTTGCATAGAAGCCTGTAGAAGCTACTTTCCCGGTTTCTTCCAATTCATGAGTTTTGGAGTTTTCCTCATATGGATTCAGTTGCCATCCTTCGGCCTGCTGACGGCGATAAGAGGTGTAGGAGCCGAACTTGCCGGTATTGACATCTATGTTTACGGACTGGGTAAAACGTCCTTTACTGGCATAACGGGTATCGCTGGAAACATTGATAGCATTTTTTACATCATCAGTAATGATGTTGATAACTCCTCCGATAGCATTTGTTCCGTAAAGAGCGGAAGAAGCGCCGTTCAATATTTCAATACGTTTGATTTTGGCAACATTGATTCGAGCATAGGTGTCATCTCCATACAGGCGTTTGCCATTTTCCAGAAAAATGAAATAATCATCAGGCAATCCATTCAGACTCAATGTTGTCCCCATGCCGTTGGTCATACTTGAGAAAGACGGGGTCAGCTTTTGTAAGGCCTCGTCCAGCGATGTTACACTGGCATTACTTAAATCCTTTGCAGTGATAACGGAAACAGGCACGGGGCTGTCCGTCATGCGGTGGTGTGTTCCTGTACCGGTTACTACTACCTGGCCTATATTGGTAAAACTGTCTTGTAGCTTGATAAGAAGATTCTTTTCACCTCCTTTTGTCGTGATGGACTTGGGTGTGTAACTGACATGCGTGATTCTTAATACGTGTTTCCCATCAGGGAGATTGCTGATGGAAAACTCGCCTTTATCATTTGTGGTGCATCCTGAAAGGCTTTGATCGATACGGATATTAGCTCCCACTACAGGTTCGTTGGTATCGGCACTCACAATCTTTCCACTGATACTGACTTGTGCCAGTACGTCAATAGCCAGACAGCTTAAAGTAATTGCTGTCAATAATAACTTTACTTTCATCGAAAGAATTTAAGGATTAATAATTCACTTTCCTGACCCCGGGAGAGCATGATTATCTATGTTCGGACTTGGCAGGTTTCCTGGCTTCACCCTGAAAAGCGCCTTCCCATTTCTGGCAAAAGAAACAGTGGCTTGGTGAGAATTGCTTTTCATCAGACGGGTTTCACAGTAGCGGGCACTGCTTCGGATTCTATAACCGAATTCCCTTTTATACAGGCAGAGAAAGGCTGCCTATATCACCAAATCGGGCACAAAGGTAGGCAATTATTTTATATATGTTTTAAGATTAATGAAAAAATGGTTGCTTTTGAAAGAGGTGGGGGATTTTGAACCGTAGGAGTGAATTAGATTCACTCCTACGGTAATATGAATTTGCAATAATTCTGGCGGGATCAGGCAAGTGCCAATATTAATATTTGTGCTGTGAGTACACGTAAAAACATGGTAAGCGGATAAACGGTGGCATAACCCACTGCCGGAGCGTCACAAGAGGTCAAATCATTGGAGTAGGCTAATGCGGGCGGATTGGTGGTGGCTCCGGACAATACTCCGATCAAGGTGTAATAGTTCAGTTTATAAACATATCGTCCTATTATACCTACAATCAGTAAAGGCAGCAGCGTAATAATGGCGCCGTATGCTATCCATACATATCCACCCTCGTTAATGATTGTTTCGATGAATCCTTTGCCGGCTCCTAATCCTACGCAAGCAAGGAAAAGCGAGATACCGATTTCACGTACCATCAAATTGGCACTTATGGTGGTATAGGTTATCAGTTTATAATGTGGTCCGAAACGGCTTATCAGGATGGATACGATAAGGGGGCCTCCTGCCAGTCCCAGTTTTACCGGTTGGGGGATACCGGGGAATAAAAAAGGAGTGCTTCCTAGAATACACCCTAATGCGATGCCTAAGAAAATAGGGATCAGGTTGGGATGATTCAAACGTTTCATGGAATTACCTAGAATCTTTTCGGCATGGGCTACAGCTAGTTCGCTACCCACAATCTTCACCCGGTCACCCATTTGCAATTGCAGGTTGGGAGTGGCCACAAGGTCTACACCCGAACGGTTTACACGGGTAATGCTTGCTCCGAAGTTATTCCTGATTTTTAGTTGGGCCAATGTCTTACCGTTCAATTCAGGCTTGGTGATCAGAATTTTTCTGGAGATAAGTTGTTTGTTTTGGAAATCCCATTCCACATTCACTTGTTTTCCAAAAAAGACAGTGATAGCTTCTACATCTATCGGATTGGCGATAACAAGAATCTCATCGTGTATGTGAAATACTGTAGTGGAGTTCACCAGTTCTGTTTGTCTGTCTCCGTCACAATGCCGTATGCGTGAAATCACAAAATCACGGTTTACCAATGGCTTGATTTCTTTTATTGTTTTACCTTCTACGGCTTCATTGCGTATTTCTAGTGAGATAGGGCGTACAGTCAGTTCTTGTAGATGCCCCAATCCCCGTTCCGCATCGGCTTCTTCGGTTTTTGTGTTGATGCGCAGGATATATTTCAATGCCAGCAGGGAGAGAATACACCCTACTACTCCCAATGGATAGGCTACGGCATATCCCAGTGCTATTTCGGGAGCGTCTATACCATTCAGATCACTGTTTGCTTGCTGTGCGGCACCTAGTCCCGGGGTATTGGTTACAGCTCCAGAAAGAATTCCTACCATTGTGGTAATGGGGACACCTGTTATGAAATGGAGTATAATGGTGATGGTCACACCTAAAAATACAACCATCATGGCAAGCAGGTTCAGTGTGAATCCTCCTTTCTTGAATGCTGAGAAGAAACCGGGACCCACTTGTAGTCCGACTGAGTAGACAAATAATATCAGACCGAACTCCTTTAAGAAATGCAACAGATGTTCGTCCAGGTTCAGATTGAAATGACCGAATACAATTCCTACAAAAAGTATCCAGGTTACTCCCAATGAGATACCTGCCACTTTTATTTTTCCTAACATGATGCCGAAAGCAATGACCAGTGAAAGAATAAGTACGGAATGTGCTACTCCGCCGCCCCATAAATTAGGGTACCCTTCAAAGAGATTTCTAAAAAGTTCCATAATTCATTATCTAGTTTAATTATTTATAGTATCAATTTTATCATTGTTGTATAGCTGTCATTCTGGCAAAAATGACTGCAAAGGTAGCTTATTTAATTGATAAACCATAAAACTTTAATTGCTTTCTAAGGATATTTACTTGATATGTCGGAATTATGAATTAATCTGTTATTCTAATTTCGATAATTTGCAATTTGCACTATCTTTGTATCCGTTTTTAAAGAAATACTAAAGAATGAAGCCACAATTACTCATAGGGGCCGCTACATCGGGAAGCGGAAAAACGACTTTTACGATGGGGCTGCTGCGGGCATTGCACAAACGAGGTCTGCGGGTACAGCCTTTTAAATGTGGTCCTGATTATATTGATACACAATTTCATACGCTGGCTGCTGACCATGAGTCGGTGAATTTGGATACTTGGATGGCATCAAATACCCATGTACAACATCTGTATAATAAATATGGAGATGGAGCCGATGTATGTGTAACCGAAGGAGTGATGGGATTGTTTGACGGTTATCAAAGAATGCAGGGAAGTAGTGCTGAAATAGCCAGATTGTTGAATATCCCTGTAGTGCTTATAGTAAGTGCGCGTTCTACAGCTTATTCTGTGGCTCCGTTAATTTATGGTTTCAAGCATTTTAATCCGGCTGTGAAGATTGCAGGTATTGTTTTCAATCAAGTGTCATCTCCTTCTCATTTCGCTTATTTACGTGAGGCTTGTGTTGATGCAGGAGTGGAATGTTTGGGATATCTGCCTATGACAGAAGGGTTGAAAATTCCATCCCGGCACTTGGGTTTGACATTGACAGCCAAACGTTCCATGAACACCTTGATAGAACAGGCTGCGGAATTGGTTGGAAAATATGTGGATTTGGATAAGCTGCTGAGTATTTGTCATCGTAATTTCCCGTGTCGGTATACATTGCCTTATAGTTCAGAAACAGGGGTGGAAAGTTTTACTCCTTCTGCTAAAAAGATGAAGATAGCCATAGCGCGGGATCCGGCTTTCAACTTTATCTATAGAGAAAACATAGACCGCTTGTCTGCGCTAGGAAGCATTACTTATTTCAGTCCTGTATATGGTAGTGATTTGCCGGATGCTGATTTGGTTTATTTACCCGGAGGATATCCGGAATTGTTCGCCCGTCAACTACATCGGCGCAAAAAGTTAATGGAAGCATTAAGAACTTATGCAGAGGAGGGGGGGAAAATTTTGGCCGAGTGTGGAGGTATGATGTTTCTCACCCGTTCCTTGACAGCCCGCCAGGGAGGGACTGCATATGCCATGACGGGTATTTTGCCTTTGGATTGTACCATGGTGGGTGCCAGACTTCATCTAGGGTATCGTCGTATAGAATATAAAGGGATGGAGCTTCGCGGGCATGAATTTCATTATTCCAATGTTGTTGCTCCTGACGCTATGCCTTCTGTAGCAAAACAATTTACGGCAAGAGGAATGGAAGTGAGTACCCCGCTTTATAGATATAAAAACGTGATAGCCGGATATACTCATCTATATTGGGGGGAAACGGATATCTTGAAATTATGGAAAGTATGAAACGTATTTATACACGAACCGGAGATAAGGGCATGACAGGAATTCATGGTGGAGAGCGGGTTTTTAAAGATGATATCCGCATTGAAGCTAATGGATGTATTGATGAGTTGAATGCTGTTATAGGAATTGTGCGTTCGTTTTTACCTCAGGAGCACGAATGGCAATCCTTGCTTTTTTCAATTCAGAAAAACATGATGGCAGTGATGAGCCATGTGGCTACACCATCAACTATCCGTGAAGGGAATCCTAATATCTTGCCTGATGATTTATGCTCTTTTTGTGAGGAAGCAATGGATACATTGATGGAACAGATGGAGGATAATAGTTCCTTTATCCTTCCCGGAGGAACGCCGGTATCAGCGCAGCTGCAGTTTGCTAGGACGGTGGCACGCCGGGCTGAACGGAGATTATGGACTTTGCATAAACAAGATCCGTTACCGGAGATAATTCTTCGGTTTATCAACCGGCTGTCCGATTTGTTTTTTGTTATGGCCCGTTATGAGATGCAACAACAGAACTGGACGGAAGAAAAGTGGCAGTCCTTTGCATATAAAAGAAAGAAGAAAGAGTGATGAAAAAGAATTTACACCCGATTATGTTGGCAGGAACAGGCAGTGATGTTGGCAAAAGTGTCATCGCTGCTGCATTATGCCGCATTTTTAAACAGGACGGTTATCGACCGGCACCTTTTAAGGCACAGAATATGGCACTGAATTCATATGCCACTCCGGAAGGGTTGGAAATAGGGCGTGCACAAGCTGTACAGGCCGAAGCGGCTGGAGTCCCTTGTCATACGGACATGAATCCTTTGTTGTTGAAACCCAGTTCCGATCATACTTCGCAAGTGGTATTAAACGGTCGTCCCATCGGTAATCGTAACGCTTTTGAGTATTTTCGCAAGGAGGGACGTGAAGAGCTGAGGCAGGAGGTAAACGCAGCCTTTGACCGTCTTGCCGCACGTTATAACCCTATTGTAATGGAGGGAGCAGGGAGTATTTCCGAAATAAATCTGCGGGATACTGATTTGGTGAATATGCCGATGGCCTGTTATGCGGATGCGGATGTGATTTTGGTAGCTGATATTGACCGGGGAGGAGTATTTGCCAGTGTCTATGGTTCGGTCATGTTACAAACTCCTGAGGACAAGAAACGTATAAAAGGAGTAATCATTAATAAATTCAGAGGGGATATCCGTTTGTTTGAGTCTGGTGTGAAGATGATGGAGGATTTATGTGGTATTCCTGTCTTGGGAATAATACCTTATTATAGAAATATACATATTGAGGAAGAGGATTCCGTAGGCTTGGACTATAAACGGATGCAAGCCGTGGAAGGCAAAATAAACATAGCAGTTGTTCTGTTGCGTCATCTCTCAAACTTTACAGATTTCAACAGATTGGAACGGGATGAACGGGTGCACCTTTATTATACCAATAATACGGAAGATCTGGCCAAAGCTGATATTATTCTGCTTCCTGGCAGCAAAAGCACTTTGGATGACTTGTATGAGTTGAGACGGAACGGGGTGGCGCAAGCTGTCCTACGTGCGCATAGGGAAGGGGTTACTGTAATGGGAATTTGTGGGGGATACCAATTGATGGGACTTGAGATTCACGATCCGGAAGGAGTGGAGGGAGAGATCCGTCAATTGCCGGGACTGGGACTGCTTCCCGTCATTACTACGATGCAAGGGGAGAAGGTGACGCGGCAGGTGAATTTTCATTTTCTTGAGAATGCGGAAACTTGCCAAGGATATGAAATACACATGGGAGAAACCCGCCCGGTTCCGGGGGTGTCTGTAGTTCCTTTGAATAGACTGGAAGACGGTGGAGAGGACGGTTGTTTTGTAAACCAAAAATGTATGGGAAGTTATATTCATGGAATATTGGATAATCAGGCATTTATAGATTATTTGCTGGAACCATACGCAGAAAAACTGGAGTGTCATACGGTGTTGGATTACCGGACTTATAAAGAAGAACAATATGATAAATTGGCAGAGCATGTACGCAGTCATCTTAATCTGCCTTTGTTGTACCAAATAATGAGTGGGAATGATTGAAGGACATGGTGATGATGCTTATAAGTATAAAGCAATAAAGATAAATTTCAGTTCAAACGTATATAATCATGTAGACCATAGCGGATTACATCAACATTTGTTTCAGCAGATGGAAAGTATCCGTACGTACCCCGAACCGGAACCTTATTCGTTGGAAAAGGTTTTAGCGGAACGGTTTCATCTTTCGTCTGAAGAGGTTTGTGTGACCAATGGGGCTACGGAAGCCATTTATTTAATAGCTCAGACATTCAGGAATCAGATTTCGGCTATCTTGATGCCCACTTTCAGCGAATATGCGGATGCTTGTCGTCTGCATGGTCATAAAGTGGTTCCTATATATAATTTGAACCGTTTGCCGGATAGGGGGAGGTTGATATGGTTATGTAATCCTAATAATCCCACAGGAGAGGTTAGGGAGAAGGAAGTCTTGACAGCCTGTATAAAACAAAATCCGCAGCGTATTTTTATCATGGACCAGTCGTATGAATTCTTTACACAGAAGGCTTTGCTTACAGCCAAGGAGGCTGCGGAATTTCCGAATGTTATTCTGTTGCATTCCATGACAAAACGTTTTGCCGTGCCCGGCTTGCGTTTAGGATATATCACTGCATGTAAAGAACTGCTACATGAAATCCGGACACAGCGGATGCCTTGGTCTGTTAATCAGTTGGCTATAGAGGCCGGGCATTATTTATTGTCTTCTTCTCAATATGATATAGATATCTCTTTGTTATTGAGGGAAAAAGAGAGATTAGTTCAATCTTTACTTTCAATAGGGGGAATGGAGATCTGGCCATCGGATACTCACTATATGTTAGTTCAATTGCGGATGGGAAAGGCGGCGGCTTTGAAAGAATATCTGGCAACAGAGCAGGGAATTCTTATTCGTGACGCATCCAATTTTGAAGGGCTGAATGAACACTTCTTCCGTATTGCTACACAAACTCCGGAAGAAAATGACAAACTGGTAGAAAGTATAAAGAAATGGACATATATGTATTAATTCTTCCGTTGTTGATAGGATGGATATTAGATAAATTGCTTGGGGATCCGATAGGATTGCCGCATCCAGTGGTAGGATTCGGGAAGCTGATCTCTTTTTGTGAGAAACGATGGAACTGTGGGACACATCGGATGTTGAAAGGAGGGGTGGCGGCCATTATGCTTATTTTGCTAGTGTATGCAGGATCTGTTTTGGTATTGCATTATCTGTTTGTGCTAAACCGTTGGTTGGGTATTATTCTCTCTGCTGTGCTTGTTTTCTATTGTTTGGCAGGAACTACACTTATCAACGAAGTAAGGCAGGTTTTTTTGGCTGCGGATCATTCTTTGGAGGAAGGAAGAAAGCAGGTTTCCCGTATTGTAGGGCGTGATACTTCGGAACTGACAGATCAGGAAGTGCGTACGGCTGCTTTGGAAACATTGGCTGAGAATTTGAGTGATGGGGTTATTGCTCCATTATTCTGGTATTTGCTTTTGGGAGTTCCCGGTATGCTTGCTTATAAGATGGTTAATACGCTTGACTCTATGATAGGCTATAGGAATGAACGTTATCTTCAGTTTGGTTGTGTCGCTGCACATATTGATGATATGGCGAACTATATTCCGGCTCGTCTAACTGCATTTTTAATGGTGCTGTGTGCAGGGCGTCCCGGTTTGCTGAGATTTGTAGGTAAATATGGTAACCGGCATGCGAGTCCTAATTCAGGTTATCCGGAGTCTGCTTTAGCAGGTATCTTGAATTGCCGTTTTGGAGGTCCTCATGTTTATTTTGGAGAGATAGTCTATAAACCTTTTATTGGAGATAAGGATCGGTTTATCCATACACAGGATATGCATAAAGCTGTCGATATAAACAGGAGAGCAGAAATCTTGATGGTTATAGTAAATATTGTTTGCTTATATTTGGTCGGTTGAAAAATATATATTACTTTTGTTTCCGTTTTAGAGATGCGGCAGTAGCTCAGTTGGTAGAGCATCAGCTTCCCAAGCTGAGGGTCACGAGTTCGAGTCTCGCTTGCCGCTCATAATGAAAGCCTTGATAGTTAATAGATTAGCTATCGAGGTTTTCTGCTTTTAGCAGGTTACGGAAAGTCTATTTTCGGGTGGTTTCAGAGGGTGCATGTAAACCAAGATGTAAACCGAAAATTCATTATGAATGCCTGTGTTTCAGTAGTTTGCTACAAATCTAAGACATTATCCAATGGTGAAAATCCATTGATGCTCCAAGTATCTAAAGGAGGAAAGCGTAAATACCAAAGTTTAGGCATATCCATCAATCCTAAATATTGGGACTTCACACGAAACAAACCTAAGCCTAACTGCCCTAATAAAGAATATATCCAAAAGATTATCTTGGATAAACAAAGGGAGCTACAACAACGCATGTTGGAACTAAACAGCGAACAAAAAGAATACACTACCACCACTTTACTCAATAATGGGAATACAAAGTTTGAGCTAAAAACAGTCAGTATGTTCTACAAGGAACTTATAGAGCAATACACACGGGGGGATAAATGTGGAAACCGTCTTATCTATAAAGGCTCATTCAATTCACTCAAAGTTTTCACTAATGGGAAATTGGATATTCCATTTAATGAAATAGATATTGCTTGGCTTAACAAGTATGAGAAGTGGCTACGCTCCAAAGGTAATAGAGAAACTACAATCAGCCTACTTTTTCGCACGCTCCGTAGTGCATACAATAAAGCTATCAAAGCAAAGTGTGCCCGAAAGTCCGATTATCCGTTTGATGATTACAAGATTAACAAATTCGATACCACTACCCAAAAGAGAGCCATTGCCAAAACAGACGTGCTGAAATTCACAACAGAAGTGCAGCCCATCGGAAAGCAACAGTATATGGAGTTGAGTAAAGACATATTCGTGTTCAGTTATCTATGCGGTGGAATCAACTTCACAGATATAGCTAATCTAACAAACGAGAATATTCAGAATGGCAGATTACACTATATTCGTCAAAAAACAAAGAAACTGATTAAAATAGGAATACCACAAGAAGCCATGCAGATAATCGAAAAGTATTCAAAAGAAAGTAAAGGCTATCTGTTTCCGATTTTAGACAGTAAGATACATAAGACCGCCCTACAAAAACAGAATAGAATACATAAGATATTAGGAAAGGTCAATAAGAATCTAAAACTACTTGCCGCACAGCTTGGAGTTGAAGCCAACTTGACAACCTATGTCGCCCGGCACTCATTCGCAAGTGTCCTAAAGAAATCGGGAGTAAACATCGCATTGATAAGTGAAGCATTGGGTCATTCAGACTTAGCCACCACTCAAATATACTTAGATAGTTTCGATAACGAGCAAGTAGATGAAGCCATGAAGAACCTGCTATAACGAAAAAGAAGTCTGTAATCCGCAAAAGATTGCAGACTTTTCTTTTATTTTGCAGCATAACTAATAACAACCGTACTATGTCAAAAGAAGAACTGCATCAGATAAAAGAATTGCCCGATTTGAAAGTGGCTTGGCATGAAAGTTACAAATGTCTAAATGAACCTCTATTAGAATACGTGTGGGAAGTAGCCAACCATTTCCTGCCCGATTATGAAGATATGTCCGCTGCACCTGCCATATTCGCCAACAGATATGCAGAAAGAAACTTATCCGTTGAAGAAAGATACGAGAGAACACAAGAAATGAGAACTTTCAAAGGAACTTTGGAAGAATACAAGAAACGAGAATACAGAAAGCTGGATGATTCTTTCAAAGAGAAATTTCTGACCAACGAAGATTTACAGAATACCATTGAAGCGTATAAGTTAGACGTTAGTAAGTTTTGGTATCTACTTCTGTTCATATATGATTTTATAGAGGATATTGGCACAAATGCACCTGCATTGAACAAGTCTGTATTGGAGGACTTTAGCTATTTTCATGCCAATCTGCTGGAAGCTACAAGCATCACCTTAAAGAAGGACAATAAGAAAAGCTATGTTATTGAAAGAGAGGGCACAATCAGAATCATTCAAGCAGCCTTGCAGCATTTTGTCAATACATATAGCGATATTATACATAGTGAACAAGACAGAGAAGCTATGATTAAACAATTAAATGATATAGGTTTGGAGGGCTTTATCAGAAATGACTTATCGTCAAAAATCAGCTTTACGGACAAGTTCAGTCTTGACATATCTTATAAGAAGTGGAAGTTTACGGATATGTTTCTGTTCTTCATTGAGAGAAGAAAGGCTACCACCATACCCAATAAAAAGGTAAAGGTATCTAAAGACAAGATGATGCTTGTTTCAAGGCTTATCTATACAGTTGGCTATGATGGCAAGAGGTATAATGAAGAATACGATTTAGAGGGCAACAAGAACAGAATGTTATCCAATCTCCTTAGAAGATACAAGAACGAGATATTTCCGTCTGTTATAGCTAATAACTACATGGTAGTCTCATAAACAACATACATAAAACCATAGTAAAAATGCGTACTGAAAGGGCTGTCCTTTTTGGTACGCATTTTTTTTGCGTACTGGAATGGGCACGTTTTCTACACACATGGGCATTCGGCAAATTCCTTTGTCACCCCTAAATTCCTACCTAATTTTGCATCATCAAAAGGGAACAAACGAGTGAGTGCGCATTACCTTGGGTAGTTACCAATTGATATTAATGTTTAATCTCTAATGTCTATAAATATGGCAAAAGAAGTAAAGGCTGCGACCTTAACCGTAACAGAGTTAGTTAACGCTACAGAAGTAGCAAGTATTGAACAATCAAATACCAATAACATGGAAAAGAAAGAAATATCTGAGAATGGAAACGCTGCAAATGCAGCAAGTAATGAACTTAAATCATGGGGAAAAGACATGGGAGTTAAACCTACCACTGTTAAAGCTCGTATTAATGGTGAAGTGCAAACGATTATCGTAGCCCATACAGAATACGGGATGAGGCATGACAAGAAAATGGATAAGATGTTAACAACGGCAAACAGGGATAAACTGCTTACGCCAAGATACCACTTCTGCAAGCCGGATATATTTTGGAAAGAGGGATATAACCTTTTTGACAACAATGGGGAACTGATAGAGCAAGGTACGACAAATGTTCTTACTCACTGTGAGACCCCCGAAACTTCGGAAAGAATCTATATTGATGATTTTTTGGAAGATGTGGAGATACACGATTTTGAATCCGTTGCCGACTATGCACAGCATATAGGTGAGACAGTCTTAATCAGCCGTATGCCGTCTAAGGTAGAAGAAATGGGCATCGCAGCATTGGCTACCGGAGATGAAGCTGTAAAAGAAGCATACGAATTTGCAATAGAAAATGGCATAACATACACACAATCGTTAGGCTTCATGGCTGGAGAAATGAAAGCTGCTACATTGAAATTAATGATGCGTGGCGTCAAAGCCAAACCTACATTGGCACTTGGACGTACAAAAGAACAAGCCCAAATGCTCTACGATGAATCATGCAAGAGCTTAGGTGAAGGAGAATCTAAAAAACGTTATGTTCCCCGTGCACTTAACATCATTCTAAAGAAAGAAAAATTTAGCTTTGATATGGTAATTGAAGCATTGAGAACTATTCCGTCAAGTGAGGTGACAATGGCAAAACTCGCAGATTGCGGAGAGAAAGAGGCTTGTATTGCAGGAGCACTCATAAGTTGGATTCTCACGTTACAACGTCAAAAAGAGACAAAAACCGCTGCATAGCAAGCTGAAACGGAAGCCTACATGAGAGGTGGGCTTCTGTTGAATCAAATTCAATGGCGGTAGATTTTTCAATTCCGGGCATATAAAGTAAAAATTTTCTGAAAGCCTACCGCCCTGAATAATTCAGTAACAAGATATAATATTGTAAATAAAAAGATTATGAAAATAATTAAAACCATATTGCATAAAGGCGAGTGGTTGCTTGACGCATTAAAACGTATGGGCTGCAACATGATACCTACCAATACCATTCTGAACAAGACCTTAACGGGACTTGGGGCTACCCACAGCGAGATACATTCAAAACGCAACTCTATAATCATAGAACCGAATGTACCCGTGATACTTGGCAAGCTGAATGAGAACGAGAATTTGGAAGCGGTCTATGAAAAGTGTACTCCTTACAAGATTGAGAAGTACCTCAAAATGGATATTCCATACAAGAAGATTATAACCACTCCCGAAAGTTTCCCGAAAATAAGAAAGGCAGCACAGAAGTTGAACATCAACATCTATAAGGAATATTTCTGCTTGTTTGACGAGTGCGAGAAACTGACACAAGACGTGGACTATCGGAGAAAAATCTCACAGCCGATATACGACTTCTTCCAATTTGAGCAAAAAGCATTTGTTTCCGCTACACCTTTGGAAATGTCTCATCCCGAATTTGAACGACAAGATTTCCAACTGATACGGATTGTGCCGGACTACGACTACAAGAAAGATTTGGAGTTGATTGTCACCAACAGCTATTACAAGCGGTTACGGATTGTCTTGGACAACCTAAAGAACAGCAAGCATATCTGCATATTCTTCAATGTGACGGATGGGATAGCTGATTTGATTGGCAAATTGGGTGTTACGGACTATAAAGTGTTCTGCTCCCAACAGAGTGTGAATAAGTTGAAGAAAAGAGGACTGGTAAATGCGTACTCACAGATTGACTACCCTTTGGCTAAGTACAACTTTTTCACTTGCCGTTTCTATTCCGCTTTGGATATTCGCATAGGCAGATATAAACCGGACATACTTATGTTGACGGACTTGCGTACCGCACAATGGACTATGATAGACCCGTTCACGGAAGCTATTCAGATACAAGGTCGATTCCGCAGAAAAGGGAATGATGATGTCACCTATAACTCACTTACCCACATCACAACGGTAAATCCGAATATCCATATCCGTAGCAATGAGGAAATAAGGAACAGAGTAGAGCAGTTCATTACCAATTACAACCTGTTGAAAGGACAGCAGGAAACGGATGAATTTAAAAAAGGTGCTATACTTGAAGATATGGAAAACATGAAATATCAAGACTTGATAGACGAAAGAGGCGAGATTAATCCGTTCTCCATAGACAACCTTTATAATGAGGAACGGGTAAGGAGCTATTACCAGTCCGCAAATAAGTTGTACCAAGCATACCTTGGCACGGGCTTCTTCAACGTCACCTACAACAATGTGACTGAATGCGTGGGGGACGATGACATGGAAAAGCTGAACAACACCAAAATTGCCACCGAACAAAGGAAGCAGTTGCTACACCTGATTGTGCGGTTGGAAGAATGGTTAAAGAACGGCAGGATTACTTTGGAGGAAAAAGAGATGCTTCTGAACCAACTAAGACAACAGCCGGAATGTGACTATATTCTGACTGCCTACAACAAGATAGGCAAGGATGCGATAGTAAGTGCCGAATATAAGAAGCAGCTCATTGAGAAAAAGGTCAAAGAGTATGACAAGGCACAAGCCCAAAAGCTAAGATTCTCTCCTAAAGTCCTTAACGAGATAAAAGCGGAGTTCCCATTAGGGATATACCTGCCTAAAGAAGAGATAAAGCAGAGATTGGAGGTTATATATTGCGAGAATGGCATAAATTTCAAAGTGACACAGGAAACAATAAAAGAATATTATGATTGCAATTTATCCGGCTCAAAAGAGAAGCCATCATTCAAACTTAATTTCTTCAAGTTTTAGGCGGTATGTTTTTCGGGTGTGGGCATATAGGAGCGTTTTTTGTCAAAGACCTACCGCTAAGCTGAGAGGCTATATATTAGATAAAACGTTTATTATCAATCTTTTAAATACAACTAATTATGGGGCTAAATTTAAGTAATGGAAATATGTACAAGTTTGTTAACTATACTTGGAATCCCATCAAAGGCAAATGCCTGCACGATTGCAGCTATTGCTATATGAAAACAATGCCACAGTATCAGCACCTCATATTGGCAGAGAATGAGTTTAAAACAGACTTGGGAAATGGGAACCGTATTTTCATTGGCAGTACCACAGATGCGTTTGCAGAAAATGTTCCATCTGAATGGATAGTACGAATTTTGGATTACTGTTATCAGAATCATAATGCGGAAAAACCAAATGCTTATCTATTACAGTCCAAGAACCCCAAGAGGTTTTTGGAGTTCATCAACCATCCGATTATGGAACGTGTAATATTCTGCACGACCATTGAAACCAACCGTTTCTATCCGGAGATAATGAACAAAGCTCCAAGAATTGAGGAACGGGTGGAAGCTATGGAAGAGATAGCAAGGCTTGGACGCCCCACAATGGTAACGGCAGAACCTTTGATGCAGTTTGACCATGAAGAAGTGGTGTCTTTTATCAGAAGATGCAGCCCCAAGTTGGTGAATATCGGAAAGGAGAGCAAAGGGAGGGTCAAGCTGCCAGAGCCTACCCAAGAAGAAGTCCAGCAACTCATTGCGGAACTGAAATCGTTTGCCAATGTGAACGTGAAAGACAACGCTTTGATATGGCGCAAGTAACGGCAGAGAAAGAAAGTTGGAGGAAACCTGCAATATGGCGGAATCCAACTTTCGTTTTTTATTAGAGTTATATAGGCTATACTTTATAATATGCCACATACAGCCAATGACATTAAAAAGGCTACCTAATTAAAGAATCACCTATATGCAGTTTAGCTAAAAATCAAGAGAACAGATATATAAGGTACTTAGTACAGAAATCCCCCTCCCCATTCAGCCAGTGACCTAAAATATATAAGAGTGGCTGTCTTTACGGTTGGCAACCCCCTCAAGTCCCCCTCTGTACATTGATATAAAAAGAATTATTAATCATTTAAACTTTTATCAATATGAATAATTTAGTTATCATGCCAACAGAGAACAGAGAGAGAATGAATTTAGGTGAGTTTGCAGAAGAAGCAACCATTATTGAAGAAACTGCAATATCTAACAAGTCTTTACATTTCATAGAGGCAAACACCCAAGAAGCTACCTTGCAACATTTGAAAAATGACTGTATTACTCCCGTTTTTGCAAAAGACAATGAGCTTACAGTAAACCATGCTGCATTTATTGAAACTGTTTGGGAAGCTGCAAACTCCTACTACAATGGTGAGACTATTGGAACACCCGATATTCGTGTCTCTCATGTGATTAAGGGTCGTATTCCCGAAGCTATCCACAAACCTGCCAATCAGTTGTTGGAATCAGACAAAACAATCTACTATGAGAGGGCAGCTTTCAGTATTGACATTCCTACAATCTATGAAACGGTTGAGGGAAACAAGTTGAACCTTTCAATAGTAGGGGTCAGAGCCTATAATCAAATGAACTTATACAGCAAGAAAGTTCCAGAGTTGTTTAGGTTGGCTATTGGCTTTAAGAACCAAGTTTGTTGCAATATGTGCATCTTTACAGACGGTTACAAGGATGATTTAAGAGTGAGCAATACAAGTGAACTTTACCGTTCTGCCTTGGAGTTGTTCAACAACTACAATCCTGCCAAACATCTACATTTGATGCAACAGTTGGGCAATACTTCAATGAGTGAACACCAATTTGCACAAATATTGGGCAAAATGAGACTTTATCAGTGTTTGCCCAATGGCTACCAAAAGAGAATGCCAAGAATGTTGCTTACTGATACACAAATAAACAGTGTTGCAAAAGCCTACATTAATGATGAGAACTTTGGCAGCTTTGGAAATGACTTGAATATGTGGAAATTTTATAATTTGCTCACTGGAGCAAATAAAAGTTCATATATTGATAGTTTCTTAGACCGCTCTTTAAATGCTACTGAAATGGCAGTTGGAATTAATGCAGCCTTGCATGGGGATGAGCATTACAAATGGTTTATTGACTAATTAATGAGAGGACATCTATTTATTAGGTGTCCTTTCTTATCTATTTTACAAACCTTTTAAATAATGAGATATGGAATTACAAGAAAGCCGTGAATATAAGGCTGCAAAAGAATTGGAAAGAGCTTTGAATGATATGAGTTGGAATCCTCAAAAATTTGCTGAAAGTACAAGATATTATCACCGTACATTACAGCAGGAATTAATGAAAGCCATTGTGGCAATCATTAAAATGGTTGGTGATAAGGGGTACAGAACAGACCTTAGAAATCAAGCCTCACATGAACTTTGCAGAAAGATTATTGACAGTGGGGTATTGGATGATTGTTACTTGCCTTTTATATAATGTAATGAGAGGACATCTATTTATTTAGGTGTCCTTTCTTTTTTATTCACTTAAAAATACTACAAAATGGAAGATAATGGAAAATTGATTTTATGGGGTACATTGGTAGTTATACTACTGATAATAATTGGCATCATTAATCCCTTTTTGCTGATACTGATTATCACTATCTTTACTTATCTGCAATCTTAGTTACACTTTCTAATAGAAGTGAAAGTAATTTGAGAATCAATCTATTACAGAATGATTCCCGAATTTACTTTCACTTTTATAGTTAAACCTACAAAATTGAAACAACATGAGTTTGAAGAACAGCTATACAACAAGTGACTGCCTACAATGGGACAGTGCCACAAACTTGGTGAGAAAGTTATATAGGGATAAGAATTATAGAATAAGCCTGCTTGTTGGGTGTGGCATATTCTTTGGTCTCCGTATTAGTGACCTATTACAACTTACTTGGGAAATGCTTTTGAGTAAGGATGCAAAGTTTACCATTACTGAAAAGAAAACAAGCAAACGTAGGGAAGTGAGAATTAATAAGGAGTTTCAGAAGCACATTAAAGACTGTTATACAGCTTTGGATATTCAGAACTTGAATGAGTTCTGTTTTTTATCGGGAAAAGGTAAGAACAAGGTCTATTCTATCCAATGGATAAACATTGTACTTAAAGAGCTGAAAAGCAAGTACAATTTAAAGATAGACCATTTTTCTACCCACTCACTTAGAAAGACTTTTGGCAGGAAAGTATTTGAATCCTCTGAAAATGCAGAATTGGCTTTAGTTAAGCTGATGGAACTGTTTAATCATAGTTCAGTTTCGATAACAAAACGCTATCTTGGTTTAAGGCAAGAAGAACTATTAAATACTTATGACTGCCTAAGTTTCTAATAATAACTAAAGAAGGGAAGAAAGTCTTTTAAAATCTTCCCTTCTGTAACAAATCAATTAAATATCAATAGAAATAAATAAAATGCTAAATTTGCAGTAGAAAAAAGCCTATATATATGTTTGACTCTATAACAATACATTACATACCTAAACAACACTCCATAGGTAAGTTAGCAGAGTGCTTACTTTTCTATGATGAGGTGAATATTATTTTGCGTCCTAATAGTTTGGCTCACTTGTTGCAAAATATAGGAATAAATGAGTTGGATGATTTAAGAGCTTTTGGGCTTAAAATATACATTGCCACAGATTATTTTGCTGCAATGCCTATTGGAAGTGGTACGAGAATAATGTTACTTCAAACTCCACACACTGATATGCATTATAGAATGATTGAAATGGCTATGAAAGAATATTTTCAAACGGACGTGATTGCTGGAAAAGTAAGAAGAAGGATTATTCGATATAAAGACATAACCCAAGCTTTTAATTTTCCTAAGGAAGCTTTAGCCGAACTAACTAATTCAACTTTATATTGTAATTTTTACAAGAAAGTATTATACAAAGAATTTGATGAATTAGGTATTGAAGAATTGTATCTTTCAAATTCAATTGAATATACTTTTGAAAACAGCAATAACTGTTATCTTCTTAAGAGTAATTTAAATATCAATGAACTAAATGCACTTGCAAAAAGAAAAGGCTTAGAATATGAATTTAATTTTAGCCAACAAGGATTTCTTCTTTCTTTAGTTAGTGCATTCTCTGATATGATAATAGCCGCCAATAAAAATAGTGACTTACTGACATCAACTTCATGCTCTTTGATTCTTTCACAAAAGCTTTCCGATATTATACAAAAAACAAATAAGAATCTTAACTCAGTTAGTGCATTTCAAAGGATTATTCTTCCCGAATCAAAAGATATAGAGACTATTATTAATTCAAAAGAAAAGCCTTTTTATGATTTTATAAAACTCTTAGAAAAAGCGCAAGAATTCAAAAAATGGAAAAAAGAGATTCCCGAAGAAAAAAATTTTATAGAAGAATATACTAAAGCGATTTCTAAAAATAGTACTTGGATTGAGAGATTACCAATTAAAATAATGCGTTTCATCATTTTTGAATCTTTAGGCGCAACATTAGATATGTTAGGCTCTAATGGCTTGGCATCATTAGGACTAAGCAGTTTCGACAGTTTCATAATAGATAAACTTATAAAACGATGGAAGCCAAACCAATTTATATCTAACAATTTAAGGAAATTTCTCTGCTAACAATAGATTCTAACATAGCTAACTTAGTAATGGTGCAAGCGTAAGAAAAAGCCTCTTAAAAAATGCCGCAATTATGCTTGTATTTTCCAATATGTGGATTTTGAGGAATAATTTAAAATTCTGAACAGCCGTACTAATCTGCAATATCAGAAAAACAGTTATAATATTTATAACTAATAGTAGGTATGGGTTTTAAAAATTATCGTCTTATATATCCACTTCTAATTTTCATACCGCTATTGAGTTACACAGATTAGATATTGATTTTACTGATTACTTAGTTAGACTGTAAACCTATATACCTTATATATAATAGAAGATATTCATTTTTCAATCTGTAGAAACTACAGGTACTTTTTTCGGGAAGAAATCTTCTTATAGTCCCCGTTCAAAAAAAGTACCTGCTTATGCAATTACGAAGAAAAAGGGGCAATATTGCCTAATACCTTACTACAAATATGTTTTGGAACACTTAGAACTGCATTTATCAGTGTTTTATCTTTAGCTATTCAAAACCTTTTGCTAACTTTGCAACAATTTCAGAGGTCTTAATGTGTTAAGGCACTGAAAGGACATATTTAACGAAAGGTGTTATTGAGATTATCTTCTAAAGTCAAATCTCGCAAATTTGAAAGTAGTATGAAGATGATAGCGATAGCACCCCACCATTTGATATATACCTGCCTTATATCTATAAGGCTCTTAGATATTGTCAAAATTGGTGTGGGTTGCTATTGTTTTATCCATACTACAGGCAATGCGAGAGCCGGACTTTAGGATAAAGCAAATATAGTTCCCACACCTTATTTTATATCCGCTTCTTCGGGGAATTGGGAAGTACAATATTAGTGAGCAATGAAAAAGATTATTTCAATTTTAGCTTTTACAGTACTGCCAACAATTGCTTATTCACAACTTCCATTAGTTGAATACAAACCCGTAATAGTTGGCAAAAGCAATAACAACAGTAGCAACGAACATAACCGTGGCAATAGTAACGGGTATTTTCCGAATGTGCCTTCATATTCTACTCCTAACCGTTCTACCGCACAAAGCTATCAGACTGTAGGAGCATACTTCTTTGATGCAAGTTCACAAAATTTCAAAAGAACAAAAATCAAAATCAATTTAGGAGAATCTTATTCGGGAGAAACTGAAATCTATGTTCGGGCTGTATTAGACCGTTCTTTATATAGAGAAAGTTGGAGAGATTGTAATAACAGAGCCGTTAGGGTCAATGCTTTATTAGACAAAGAAATTATAGTGAATAACTTTGAATGGAAAGTAGAGCATACAACGTTGGGTACTATTTACTTTAACTACTAATTGTTGAAATTATGAGAACTTTTGTTTTACTACTGCTTACCTTATACTTTGCTCCCATATATAGTGTAAATATGGGAAATGACAGTGATATTTTTATGAACAGATTATCTGTAAACCAAGAATTTCAAGGCAATTTTTCATACAAATATGGTATGCGCAAAATTGACAAAGAATTATATATACACAATTTAGGAACTAATGTTCAATCCTATGTTGCAAGTAAGAATTGGAATGAATATAAACGTGAGGAATTTAGCAATGCGTATGAAAGGTATATGGACGCATTGAAAAAAGACAGACTTTCAGCTGATGATTTTGGAAACATAACAGATTCTAAAGGAGAATTGGGCAATGTTGATGGGGATGATTATTGGTACAATAATAAAGGAAATAGAATAAGTGGTGCGGAGTACAGAGCTTTAAGTGTACGCAAACAAAAGAAGTATCGGGCTTTTTATGCCAATAAAGAGGTTGCTACATATTTCAATGAAATTGCCAAAGCAATAGTAAACAGAAGATATTCACACAACATGTAAATAGTATTAAGTATGAACAAGTTAAATAAGTGCATATTGCTTTTTATCATGCTATTCCTCAATACTACTTATCTATTTGCAGACATTGGTAATCGTGGTAGATGGGATAACGGTGGAACTTCTAATTTTGGAATGTCCTTATGGGTACTTTTGGGTATTATCGCAGGAGGATTCTTTGCATATATCTTATTAAAGATGGCTTGAAAAATGGATTCAAAGATAAGGAACTGAACAAAACTGGGTGTATATCAATACTTGTTGCTGTTGTTGGATTATTGGTTTTAGTATCTATGTGTTCACATTAAATAGAAGTATGGTATGAAATTCAAAGTCCTAATATTCGCATTTACATTAATCGTATTCAGTATTAATCTATATGCTGATGAATACAAGTTTGATTATGCAGTTATTGACAACGAGAAAGTAACTACTGTAAGTGCTTCAAATATTACAGCCCATCTTGTTAGTGAATCTAAAGCCACTGTAACTTATAAAAATGAAACTGTTACTCTGACATCTAAAGATGGTTACGAATACAAAGGTTTTGGTGAAAGTGGAGTGGTTATCATTTCTAATAAAGTAAATGGTGTATTAAGCAGAATTACCATAGGAGGTACTTTTAGAGGACAAACCGTTATACTTGTTTATAAGCGGATTAATAGCAAATAACATCTTGATGATTATGGATATTTTCAAATCTATTGTATGCCTAATTATTGCGGTTATCATTTATTTTATAGTTGGGCTTATCGCTTGGAATATTGTATGCTCATGGGTTGATATATCATCTTGTACATTGGTGGAAATTAGTAATTATAGAATATACACATACTCTGGGATTGCCTTTATTTCCACAATTATAGCTGAAATAAGAGCTGGAATAAAAAATGGGCGTGACATGGATGGAGCATGTACAATTCTATTTGTCATTGGGTTTCTTGCATTTATGGCTAATCATTGGGAAAGTATGTGGGATAGTGTCGCTGTTATCCTAACCATTTTATACAATATTATAAACGTTACGGTAATGGCATACTGTTTTTATAAGAGCAATGAATAACATTTCTATTTACATAAACTACCATGAAAAATACTATTATCCTTTTAATTAGCATAGCTACATTCATAGCTTGCGCCAAACAAAAAACGGAACAAGTTTCTACCATAGACAGCACTTTACAAGTAAGTGTTGATTCTATCCTGCAAAACAAGCTATCCGAACTTGATGCAACAATAGGGCAAGTTATTGTAATGGAAGTGCAGACGGGAGAAATTAAGGCTTCTGTTGGTTCTGATTCTATTCTGCAAGAATCGGGATTAGTGCGTACCACTTCACTCTTGGCAGCATTAGAAACAAAGGCGGTTAAACTATCCGATACAATAGACGTTGCAGATGGGGTTTTAGCTATTGGAAAAGATACATTGTGCGACCATAATTGGCATAGGAGTGGATATGGAAAAATCACAGTAGAACAAGGTTTTGCTTTCTCGTCCAATATTGCCAATTACAAAGCGGTAAGAAAGGCATTTGACAATGAACAAACCTTTGCGGAAGCACTTGCAAAATACGGTTATCAAGTAAAAGACACAAGCCTTGTCTATAATTCTTTAGGTTATGGTATACCCACTACTCCGTTGCAGAACTTGACTTTCTTTAATGCAGCAAGCAAGACAGCCATTAAGCAGGCATTGGAGTACGCTGTTTCTGATGGATTAGCCAAGCCTGCCCAATCTGATAAGGTTAAAGTAGCAGGAGCAACGGGAACAATCCAACTTTCAAATGGAGAATATGCCGTAGAATTTTGCGGTTACTTTCCTGCCGATAATCCGAAATACAGTGTTATCGTTACCATTAATAAGAAGGGATTACCTGCAAGTGGTGGACTGATGGCAGGTGATGTGTTTAGGCAGATTATTGATATAATGAATGAAAGGTAATGAGAAGATTGCTATTTATCATTATTGGATTATTTAGTTTAGCAGCTTGCAAAACAGACAAAACATCTGTTCTACTGGATTTTGAATGTTTCAATCAGCCACATATTTACATCAAGTACAAACAGCCTATAAACGGATATACAGTAAAAGTAATGTGGCTGCAAAATGGTGAGGTAGGTAACGCTCTATTCTGTTTAGAGAAACAAGGAGTACAATATTACTACTTTGCGGAGAAATGGACTGATAAGATTCTATATGATAAAGGTAACACATATCCGAACAATACTGTTATAGAGCTGGATTATACGACTAAATTAGAAAGTGAAGAATACCTTTCGGATAATTCTCCTTTCTTCTTTTCCGATGTTGATTTTGACGGAGAAGATGAGTTCATTATCAACCGCTATAAAAGTGGTTCAAGGGATTCCAATGCTTATGACGTGTACGATGTCAGCCCATACGGTTACTTTATACAGAAAACAGAAGTACCATTTACAGAATTAGAAAATGGGCAGTGCAAGTTTGATTCAAAGAACAAGACCATTACTGTTTACGGCTCTAATGGATGGAACAATACTATCAATCATACATACCAACTAAAAGGAATAAATTTGAATTAGTACAATCGGAATAACTATTTAAATATCAAACAGAAATGAAAACATTTAGATTAATTGGAATGGCTTTATTAGCCGTAGTAATGTGTGTGAATTTCACTTCTTGCAGCAATGATGACGAAGAAGAAAGCAACGGTGGTAAATCAACGCAAGAACTGTTACAAGGGGTATGGTATGATGCTTATACTGATGGTTATCCCTATTTTATAGTTGAGAAAGGCTATTGCTATTTTTCAAATCAACCATCAACTGTATATTATGGAGAGAAGTACAAGTACACTTTTGATTCTAAAAACAACATGCTGATGTGCTATGGATATGATGAAGAAAGTGACACCTACGATAATGAGCCTTGGTATATAAGGGTTAAATCTGTATCAGATACCAAACTTATTATAGAACTCTTGAATGACGACAATCAGACCGTTGATGATACAAGAGATTGTGTAAAACAATAGCAGACCACTACTTGACAGACAAAAAGCCAACCTACCCATTTGAAGTATATACTTCAAACAACGGATAAGTTGGCTTTTTCAGTTCTGAACAAACATCTTATTAACTACAAAACTATGTGTTTCACAAGCATATTTATAGATGCAGAGAACACAAAACAATAAGAGTAGATTTTTCAGCAGGTAGATTTTTAAGAAGATATAGCTTTATATACCTACTACTGATTTTTATACCGATACTATATTATGCAATGTCAATACAATATATGAATACTTTTTCAGTAGGGAGAAAGCTACTTTATACTATTATATACTATATCAGTAGATAGATAAAAAACTGATAGTCAAAAGCAAAACTATAAGAAAGAATCATTGGATAACAGCACAATATTGACTAACTTTGTGGTGCAGTTCAATGCTGCAAAGAGATTATTAATTTATTGTTGAATTTATCTTGTTTACGTGTAAACCAACATGTAAACCGCAACTTGAAAGGACTTCTTCTAAGAAGATATAAGCGGCAGTAGCTCAGTTGGTAGCTGACGAAGGCGAAGCCTTTGGCAGCCGCAGAAGAGCATCAGCTTCCCAAGCTGAGGGTCGCGGGTTCGAATCCCGTTTGCCGCTCCAAAGAGAATTCTGATAGTCAGGTAGTTGGCTATCAGAATTCTCTTTTTTAGCACTATTTGAGGAAGATGAATACAGGTGGTTTGAACATCATTATGTAAATTGATTGAGCAGTATATGGCTAATGAGAAATATGGGAACAGATTTGTTTATAAAGGCCCATGCAGTATATTCATACGCTAAAGTATCGGCACTTACACGAATTGCATCTGCATTGCTGCTTTCTATAACGATTTTCCTTGGTTGGATTGATGTGTACATCCGATAATGAAAAGACAGGAGAAATATGAAAACGTTATTTTCATAATCTCAAATTATATGTGAAGAAACAATGTCTTTAGAAAAGTAATAAAAAGTGCAATCCATCAATAATCAGAATTGCACTTTTATTTTCCACTAATTTATATTCTTAATTTTCTTTTTTGAGGGATATCCAAAGATACAAAAACTAACTGATTAGCAATAATTTAACTTGAATAGGTTGTATAATTTTGTACTATTGAAAGAATATCCCTAAACATATTGGATTTACTGGGTACAGATATAGAGAAAGTCCTTATTTTTTGATAATCAGTCAGAAGCTTCTTTATTAATTGGTGCAAAAATGCCAAGTACACACATTACAACTCCAGTTCAACCACAAATATCCATTTCCCTATTTTTAAATTCCCAGACACAGCCAGATCAATAGCCGCTTCGTTATTTTTTGTCTTGTCAGTCAAGCCGACACATAAGGTATACTTTCCCTGCAATTCTGCCGGAATATTAAACCGACTCAAATAATTGTATGATATTCCCTTCAACCATTCGGAAGGTTCTGCTTCCGGTTCTGTATAAAGAAATACAATTTCCTTTTTTTCATTCATCAAAACAAAACTAACCTGATATTTATAATTCCAATTGGGATGATTATTAGGCAATACACCCACACCATAGTTTTTCCATGAATGAAACAAAGTCAACGTTTTGTGGTCTTGCTCCACCTTTATATAGTCCGGATAAAGACGATAACCGCCTAAAGTTATAAAACGCTGAACTTGGTCCGGCAGCTCTTCTATCCAGAATTTGCACTGTAAAGGCATACGCAAATCCAGCGTGTTACAATGGCTGTCCAAAGCATCAGTCACAGAAACGGTAAAAGCTTCTTTGAAATCGTTCATGGCAAAACGTTTGTCTCCTTGGAAATGCTTGTATTTTGAGTTATCACCATCTTGTGCGTTAAACCACCAGCATCCCTCACCAATAAGAGCTCTTTTTGGGAAAAGTTCGTCATGCACCATCGCACGTTCTTCATTAGAAAACCAAAAACTGCCTATACCATCCCTGCGAGGAAGAAACCCCAGCTTGTCATATACTAGCGGCTTGGAAAACCTGTAGTCGCTCTGCGAAAGATTCATTACCGTAAGCACTTTTTTGAAGTGTCTTGCATACGATTCGGTTATCTGTCGGATAACGCTTTCCAGATTATCTTGCTTTTCGAGTACCAGTCCATGTCCTTCTCCCCATCTTCCCAATCCATATGCATCAATATAATCTACCTCATCCGGATTGTCATATTCCTTTGCAAAAGCCTCTATGAACTTGTCCAGCTTTTCAAGGAATACTGGATTATCATAATAAGGCTGGGTTTTGCCTTCATCGTCTATTGGGCTTTCTGTGGCTCCGGCTTCGTACACATAGGACGGTACTCCGTCTACACCATGAAAGAACACCCTGAAGGCCAGTTTAAGCCCTTTGTCTTTGGCTTTTTGTATATACCATTTATACCGTTCATTGTAAATCCATGCATATTTGCCCTCCTCGGGTTCCAAATCTTTCCACAGCATTCTGATGTACAGAATATTGGAATAATCAGCTGCTTTGCATTCTTCCATCTGTTTCCAAAAAACTTCGGGAGTATAGATGTTGCTTTTATTGTGGCGTGTTCCCTGAAAAGATCAGCCTTCTTCGTACATCATCCATCCCATGGCAGGATTTTTCAGTACGGTGGTCAAATCCGGGCTATAGTTTACCCATTTGTTCATTTGGGCTTGAAGTGAGGCGGATCCCAATAGGTGCATGCTGCACAAAAGGATTGCGGTTAGGCGTAAAATGGAAATACTTTTCATGATTAGAATTAATATTATTAAAAATGTATTTTATAAAATCATTACAAAAGGTTTTTGATAAAAAAATAATCTGAGTCATTGCATGAGAGTTAATGAAACGATATACTTTTATGTCCATTGCTAAGACATTTTTTCTTCTCTAGATCCTAATATTGAAAGATACCGCTTTCGTTACTTGCTAAAACTTCAGTTGAATTACCTTGATAAATGTTTATATTAATTATTAAAAGTAAAGTAATTAGAATTGCAATCGTTTTCATGTGTCATTATATTTAAAGTTTATATATAAGCAAATTTAAGGAATAATCTGTTACGTTGTTTTCAGTAATAGGACTTTAACTAAATTTCTTTTAGTTTTTTTTGACAACCTCAATAACATACTCTTTCGGATTGGCTATCAGTCATGCGTCTTTCTTTTGTTCTTTCAGAATGTTTGTGTCAATGACCCTGTATTACAATATTGTTTTAAATGTGTTGTATGTTGGTCTATATATAGTTTATTCTGTGCATTTTTTATGCATAAGATTTTTCTTTAAAATATTTGTTATAGCTTTGCTATCACAAATAACTGAATGTGTTTTTATTTTTAGATTCATTAAACTGGGATGTTGTAAGGCATCTTGATAAGTAAAGCAGTTTGTATTGAAAAAGGCAGGATTGGTGAATCCCGTCTTTTTATGTATCTTTTTGTTATAAGAATGAAGGTGTGTCAAAATGCGCACCTTCTTTTTTTATGCACAAAGCCCCGACTTTCACAAGCAGGGGCTTTGTTATTAC
>NZ_JAVHZY010000037.1:0-40501 GCF_031119655.1 Phocaeicola sp. GP0067 | reverse complement strand
GGTGGCGGAATGGTAGACGCGCACGTTTCAGGTGCGTGTGTCGAGAGGCATGCAGGTTCGAGTCCTGTTCTGGGCACCATATTAGAGGTTTGCGGAAATAGCTCAGTTGGTAGAGCATAACCTTGCCAAGGTTAGGGTCGCGAGTTCGAGTCTCGTTTTCCGCTCAAGAGAAAAGATCAGTGTAGAAGTACATTGATCTTTTTTATTTATCATGGTGTAAATGTTAGAAAACGGAAGAAGGTCAAATCAAAATATTGATATACCCTCCTCCCGCTGTTTTAGTCAAATTATCCGCAATGGAAATATTTATTGACCAATGCCAACATCCCTTCCGGATTATCTTTTAAGTCGCTACGTAAGGTCAGATCGTTATAACTGGTTAATTTGCTGATGATTCCATCAATCATAGTGGGGCTGAACACATTATGTTTTTGGAATATTTCGCGCTGTTGTTGCAAACAGGTTGCGGAAGCTGCACAGCTATCGGGAAGCTGGGCTAATGCCTTCAGTTTGTCTGCATTTTCTTTCTGATGGATATTGACGTTTACGTAAGTTTTTTCTGCAATGTCCAGTGCATTTTCTATTTCAAATCCATGGCGACAGGCTACAGCTAATCCTGCTATCAGTTGGTAGAGATCGGCCGAACCGTCCGGTGACCGCATTTCCACTGTCTGTTTTTGTGTGGTATCATAATGGCTTTCTGTTTCCAGTGGATTGGCAGTCATGCACATGTCTGTTTTAGCTGCCCATCCTAGAGGTACTCGTACCAATACTGAACGGTTGCGGTCACCCCAGCAAATATTAGTTGGCGCTTCCTGATGGGGAACCAGGCGGAAATAAGAAGTAGGATTGGTATTACCGAATGCGGTGATGGATGGAGCAAGTTCCATCATGCCAGCAATAGCTTTGCGTGCTGTTTCTGATAAAACACCTTCTTTCAACATCTGGTTTTGTCCATCTTTCATGATACGCATGTGGATATGCAATCCGGAACCAGCTTTTCCTGTAGTTATTTTAGGTGCGAAAGTAATGTTATAACCATGTTTATAGGCCAGATTACGTATAATCCATTTGGCGATCATCAATTGGTCTGCCGCATCTTCGGCATTGACAGGCAGGAATTCTATTTCATTCTGTTCATATATCATGCCATTCAAGGTAAAATTACCTACTTCGGAATGTCCATATTTTATTTGTCCGCCTGCTTGTGCAATGTAGGCCATGCACTGGGTACGGAAATCATTGAACTTGGCATATGGTGCTGATTCATGATAGCCTTTCTGATCTGTAGCCTCGAACATATTTGTATCCGGAGCAATTACATAGTACTCTAATTCCCCCATAGCCTGAAATTCCATGCCGGTTACTTCATTGAATGCCTTGCATGCTTTGTGTAAGGTATGTTCGGGGGAACTTTCCAATGGCTCTCCATCCTTGTTAAAGAAAGAGCAAAGCATGGAAAGTGTAGGTATCTCGGCAAACGGGTCCAAAAAAGCCGTCCGGAATCGAGGAATTACATACAGATCACTGCTGCCCGCCTCAATGAATGGAAACAGGCTGGAACCGTCCACACGTTCTCCACAAGTCAAGATAGCATCTAGATATGCTTGGTTGTTGATAACGAAATTCAATGTCTTCAGTCGTCCGTCTCCGGCGGGATACATAAAGTTGACCATACGGATGCCATTCTGTTGAATGTATCGTTTTATGTCTTCTTTGGTAAACTCTGCACAAGGTTTTTCTAGAAATGCCACCAATTGGTTGGGGTTCATTATTAATTCTTTATTCATAGCAAAATTGGTTGTTTTTTGTTTGTTATTTGGTTAACTTTCCAAAGATAACAAAAAGTTTTCTGAAAATCCTATGAAAAGTTCATAGATATTTTCTTTCATACTGAGTGATATTCTCTTTATCTTTTTCTGTTTGGGAGAACATCGTTTTATAATTTGTCCTACCTTTGCACCGCTGTTTTAAAATATAAATAAGAGAATCATTATGGAACCGATGCATAAAATTAATAAAGTAGAGGTCCGGAATTTACAGATCGAAGATTACATCCAATTATCACAATCATTCAAGCGGGTGTATGCGGATAAGGATGTGTTTTGGACACACGAGCAAATAGAAACGCTTATCCGGATTTTTCCGGAAGGGCAAGTAGTAACGGTGGTAGACGATAAGATAGTGGGATGTGCTCTTTCTATTATTGTAGACTATGATATGGTAAAGGGAGATCATACCTATGCCAAAGTAACTGGTAATGAAACTTTCTGTACGCATAATCCGGAAGGGAATATTTTGTATGGTATCGAGGTGTTTATCCATCCGGATTATCGCGGTTTGCGTTTGGCACGCCGTATGTATGAGTACCGGAAAGAATTATGCGAGAAACTGAATCTGAAAGCGATCATGTTCGGTGGTCGTATTCCTAATTATTATAAGTATGCGGATACGATGCGTCCTAAGGAATATTTGGATAAGGTGCGTTCCCGTGAGATTTATGATCCGGTATTGACATTTCAGCTTTCCAATGATTTTCATGTGCGTCGTGTCATGAAGAATTATCTTCCCAATGACGAAGAATCCAAGCATTGTGCCACTTTGTTGCAATGGGATAATATTTATTATCAGGAGCCTACGCAGGATTATGTGGATAAGAAAACCACTGTACGTGTAGGGTTAGTGCAATGGCAGATGCGCCCTTATAAAACATTGGATGATGTATTTGAGCAGGTTGAGTTTTTCGTAGATGCCGTTTCTGATTATAAGAGTGATTTTGTTCTTTTTCCAGAATATTTCAATGCGCCGTTGATGGCCAAGTTCAATCATTTGGGAGAAGCCCAGAGCATTCGTGGTTTGGCACAATATACCGAAGAGGTTCGCGACCGTTTTATCAATTTGGCTATCAGTTATAATATTAATATCATTACGGGTAGTATGCCATACGTAAAAGAGGACGGAGGGCTTTATAATGTTGGTTTTTTAGTACGGCGTGACGGCTCATACGAAATGTATGAAAAGGTACATGTCACTCCCGATGAGATAAAGAGTTGGGGCCTCTCGGGCGGTAAGATGGTGCAGACTTTTGATACGGATTGTGCTAAAATTGGTATCTTGATTTGTTATGATGTGGAATTTCCCGAGCTTTCTCGTATCATGGCCGATCAGGGAATGCAGATTCTGTTTGTTCCATTCCTCACCGATACTCAGAACGGCTATTCCCGTGTACGTGTTTGTGCTCAGGCACGGGCAATCGAGAATGAATGTTTTGTCGTTATAGCCGGTAGTGTGGGAAATTTGCCGCGTGTGCACAATATGGATATTCAGTATGCACAGTCTGGAGTGTTTACTCCGTGTGATTTCGCTTTCCCAACTGATGGCAAACGGGCCGAGGCGACTCCGAATACCGAAATGATTTTAGTTTCGGATGTTGATCTGAATCTGTTGAATGAATTGCATACGTATGGCAGTGTGCGCAATTTGCGTGACCGCAGGCATGACCTTTATGAACTGAAGATAAAGAAATAAAAAAATGTTTCATTACGGATTACTCAGGTTAACGCTGGTTTATAGATAAGTGGTTATTATTTTATATTTCCGCCTTACTTTTAAGAATAACCTGTGTTAATCAGAGTGATCCTGTAATGAACTTTGTTATTTCAAAATAAAAGAAGCTACGGGCCATTCTATAACAAATATAGTTTTTCCTTGTCTGCTTTCCTGTAAATAGAAATTGCCCCCATGTCTTTTTATAATCTGCCGGCACAGACTAAGCCCGATACCAGTTCCTTCTGTTTTTGTGGTAAAGAAAGGAACGAATATTTTTTCTTGCAATTCCATAGGGATTCCCCGTCCATTGTCAAGTAGTCTTATATAAAGTTTGTTTGTTACTTCCAGTGTTACTTCTATTTGTCCGTCTGTTTTTCCTTCCAATGATTGCATACTGTTTTTCAGCAGATTTAAAAAAACTTGAGAGAGTTGCTTCTCATCGCCCTCAATATATATATCAGAGGGGGTGCTACGCAGAATGAAATGGATATGAGCATTTTCAAAATCAGATTGTAGTAACAGACCTAGATTGTGCAATGAATTGGTCAGTGAGAATCGCTTCTTTTTCGGTTCCGGCATATACGATAAGCGTCGATATGATTCTGTGAATTCCATCAGTCTTTCGCTTTGTTCACGAATCACTCCAAGTCCTCGTATTACTTTCTCGTCCGTACCGGGGCGCAATGAAAGTGTTTGAGACAGAGAAACAATAGGAGCAATGGTATTCATAATTTCATGAGTAAGCACCCGGGTAAGTTTGTTCCATGACTCACTTTCTTTCTCATTCAGTTCATTACTGATATCTTTGATAGCCAACAGGGTAATCGTTTCTGAATTTAGTTTCATCCGGTTCATGGATAGTGACAGTTGTTTTTTTGAGTTAGATTGTAAAAGAAAGGAATTTTCCACATTTCCATGGGTTATGAAATCTTTCAAGATCGGATATTGCTCTTCCAATTGGCGGAGGAATATGATTGACTCAACTCCCAGCAAACGTAAGGCTGCACCATTTACAAACAGAACTCTTTTTTCGGAGTTCCACGCTAGCACTCCATTTGGTACTTCTTCCAGTAAAGAGTGATAAAAGTTCTCTTGTACCCGGCTTTGCGATTTCGTTGTGGCAAGCAATTCATTGATTCGGTTTAGTGAATGGCTAAGTGCATTCATTTCTTTATCTGCCGATTGCTCGTTGAACAGTATCATGCTCTCTTTATCTTCCATCGCATCCAAGAATATTCTTATTTTGGCATTGAATTTATTCAATTGTTTTACCAAAGCTCTGATAAAAAAAAGTGAAATAATCAAGAAAAGACAGCCTAGAATAAGGGCGGTATGTGTAATAATAAGTGCGATACCAGCTCCGGCTACAGCAATTATTAATAAGATGTAGCTTAGGATAACCATATATAGATGTTTGCTGAATACCATGATCATCAGAGCTTAAAGCGTTTTATTTTGTTGTAAAGTGTCTGGCGGCTGATGCCTAACTGTTCGGCTGTTGCTGTCAGATTTCCATCGTTTTGACGGATGGCTGTTTCTATGGCCTGGCGTTCTACTTCTTCCAGATTAGGAACGGTAGTGGAGAATTGTGGACTCCAGGTTTGTTTTACGAAAATGTCTTTGGAACGGATTACATCTCCTTCACATAAAATAACTGCTTTCTCGATGGTATGTTGCAATTCCCGGATATTTCCCGGCCAATGATAAGAACATAATTTCTCTAAAGCATGTTCATGCAGGAAGATTTCTTTTTTTTCGTATTTAGCAGCATAGCGCTGCATAAAATAATCAATGAACAAATGTATATCTTCCCTCCGTTCGCGTAAAGGCGGGATTTCCAGATGAATAGTATTCAGTCTGTACAATAAATCCTCACGGAAAGTCCCGGAATCCACCATACCCTGAATATTCTTGTTGGTAGCTGAAAGCAGCCGGATATCCACTGGGATTACTTTATTACTGCCGATGCGTGTAATTTTTCGGTTTTGTAATACGGTGAGCAACTTTGCCTGCATGGCTAAAGGGAGATTTCCTATTTCATCCATAAACAGGGAACTGCCGGATGCCGCTTCAAACTTTCCCGGCCGGCTCTCGTAGGCATCGGTAAAAGAACCGCGCTCATGCCCGAACAGTTCACTTTCGAATAAAGATTCACTGATTGCTCCCATATCTACCGTTACCATAGAATGTTCCTTTCGTGTGGAAAGCCGGTGTATTTCCTGTGCCAGCATTTCTTTTCCTGTTCCGTTTTCTCCGGTAATCAATATATTGGCATCTGTGCGTGCCACTTTCACTACTATCTTCATTAACTGCTGCATGGCAGGGGATGTTCCCACAATCATCGGTGATTTGTTTCTATCGGGGATTCTGTTTTTCCTTTTCTTACCGCTTCCAAAAGCATCTTTTATTTTGCGCACTAAGGTCCGGTTATCCCAAGGTTTCAACAAAAAATCAGTTGCATCATTCTTTAAAGCCTTTACTGCCAGTTCTACATCCCCGTATGCTGTAAGCATGACTACGGGTAGTGCAGGAGCTATCTCACGGATTCGTTTCAGCCAATATAACCCTTCGTTGCCGTTATTGATTCCTGCCGAGAAATTCATATCAAGAATAATCACATCTATCGGAGAGGTATTTATGATAGATATGATTTGATTCGGATGATGGGCTGTCTTTATTTCGCTGAACTCCGTTTCCAGTAATAATTCCAGTGAGGCCAATACTCCTTTATTATCATCTACTATTAAAATCGTTCCTTTTTCCATCTCATTTTTGCTTTCAGAGGCTAAAGGTATCTGCTTTTGATTGTTTCTGCAAATGAGGCGTCCAATTATTGGACGTTTTTTATTATTTTCTGTAATGCTTTTATTTATCATAACGGTGACTTGACATTGGAATGTGTCTTCAGTCCGTGTTGTCAGCGTTCCAATATCTTCCTTGGTTCGTTCTGGTTTTATAGTGTTTATAATTTGGACGTTATACCGTCTAAAATTTGGACAGCTAATTTATATTTTATTTTGTAACTGGTTGATTATTAATGTTCTGATCTTCTTGGCATATCGTTTGCTTCCTATTCTGTGTTTAAATTAAAATGCAATGAGAAATAACTTGATAATTGTGTGTTTGTTGTCCGGTCTGTCTTTGCCTGTATGTGGGCAAAGTACACTGGACGATTGCATACGTTATGCTTGGAAACATAATCCTGGTTTCAAGAATGTCCAAATAGACGTAAAGGAAGCACGAACAGACTATGTGGCTGCTATGGGTAAATTTCTTCCTTATGTTTCAGTACAGGCGGAAGTGGGCAGGCATATCGGACGTTCTGTCGATCCGGATACTAATGGATATACAGCCGATTCATATAATCAAGGAACTATAGGAATGGATATAACTCTTTCTTTATTCGAAGGATTTGCCCGGATCAATCGTTTGCGATATACGCATTGGACTAAAAAAGAGAAGGAGTGGGATCATCTGGCAAAGAAAAATGATTTGGCTTATCGGGTAGCTGAGGCTTATTATAAAGCGGTATTGGATAAAAAGCTTTCAGAACTGGCAGCTGAACAGCTTCGTTTGGGAGAACGTTATCTGAAACAGACGGAAGCTTTTGTAGAACTGGGGTTGAAATCGCTTTCGGACTTGCAGGAAGTAAAAGCGCGTCATCAAGGAGATGTGTTCAGAGAGCGTATGTATGAAAAAAATCGTCAGATGTCCTTTCTTTATTTAAAGGAAATACTGGGTATGAAAGAGGGCGATATTTTGTCTGTTTCTTTATCAGTCAGTGAGGATACGCTCTTGTTAATGCCTCAAGTAGAGGTAGAAGAAGTCTATTTACGGTCCGTACACGTACTGCCGGATTATAAACGGATGGAAATGTGGGAACGCGCTGCCCGTAAGGAGTATGCTGTGACCCTTGGACAGTTCAGCCCGACTATCTTCGCCCGTTTCTCATGGGGATCTGATTTTTATAATTCCTTGTTCTCGTTACATCAATTGCGTGACCATTGGAATAAATATATAGGAGTAGGTATTTCATTCCCTATTCTTAGCGGATTAGATCGGAATGCCGGAATAAGGAAGAAGAAATTAAACTTGCAACGGGTGCGGAACAGCATAGAGGAAGAGAAGTTACATTTACGTAATGAAACGGAACGAATTGTACTTTCATTACATTCGGGATGGGAAGAGCATCGACAGGCTTCCCTGCAGGTAAAAGCAGAAACGCAAGTGCTGAAAGAAACGGAACGGAAGTGGGAGGAAGGGCTTGTTTCCGTGTTTCAGTTGATGGAAGCACGAAATCGCCTGCTTGTCGCTAAAGCGGAAAAAATAAGAGTGCGTTTGCAGTACGAACTGACATCGCGACTAACTATGTATTATCGGACAGGAAGTTTTATTAACCATTAAAAAATATGGACACACTAATTGAACGTAAAAAGCGTTTCACTCCCAGGCGGATTTATGGAGGTGCGGGAGTATTATTCATATTGGTATTCGTTTTTTATTTTATTTTTCGTGATACCGGTTCCTCCATGACCATTGACAAGAGCCGTATCACTATCGCTACAGTTACAGAAAATGAGTTTAATGATTATGTCCGTGTAATTGGACAAGTACTTCCCAGCCGCATGATTTACCTCGATGCTATAGAAGGCGGAAGAGTGGAGGAACGCCTTCATGAAGAGGGAGCGATGGTAAAGAAAGGGGATGTGATTCTGCGCCTGAGTAATCCTCTGCTGAATATCGGTATCATGCAAAGTGAAGCAGATCTGGCCTATCAGGAAAACGAGTTGCGTAATACTCGTATAAGTATGGAGCAGGAACGGTTGAGTCTGAAGCAGGATCGTATCGGTATTCAGAAAGAATTCATTATAAAGAAACGTCGTTACGGACAATACAAGCGGCTGATGGAGGGGCAATTGATAGCGAGGGAGGACTATCTCCAAGCTACGGAGGAATATGAAGCGGTAAAAGAACAATTGTCGGTATTGGATGAGCGGATCCGTCAAGATAGTTTGTTTCGTTTGACTCAGATAAGCAGTTTGGACGAGAATATAATGAATATGAAACGAAGTTTGGCATTGGTACGAGAACGTCTTGAAAACCTGAAAGTGAAAGCTCCTATAGACGGGCAAGTGGGTAATCTTGAAGCACAAATCGGGCAATCCATTTCTGCCGGGGAACATATCGGTCAGATTATTACTGCTGATCTGAAGGTACAGGCATTAATTGACGAGCATTATGTGGAGCGTGTCGTCCAAGAGCTTCCCGCTGACTTTACCCGTGATGGAGAAAATTATAAGTTGGAAGTAACCAAAGTGTATCCTGAAGTGAAAGACGGGCAGTTTCGTACAGATTTCCGTTTCACGACAGGGCGTCCCGAAAACATTCGGGCGGGACAAACTTATCATATCAATCTTCAGTTGGGGGATCCTGTCAAAGCTGTTCTGATTCCTCGGGGAGGTTTTTTTCAAATTACCGGAGGACGATGGATATATGTTGTGGATGAAAGTGGTAAATTTGCCGTCAGACGTCCTATCAAGATTGGCAGGCAGAATCCTCAGTTTTATGAAGTGACTGACGGGCTGGCTTCCGGTGAGAAAGTTATTATTTCCGGTTACGAGCTGTTTGGAGATAATGAGAAACTGATTTTAAACGAATAAAAAACACGTAAGAATGATTAAAGTAGAAAACCTCTCTATGTTGTTCAGCACCGAGGAAGTGCAGACCAAAGCATTGAATGAAGTAACTTTCGAAATTGAAAAGGGAGAATTTGTCGCTATCATGGGGCCGTCCGGTTGTGGAAAATCTACCTTGTTGAATATACTTGGAACATTAGATACCCCTACTTCGGGCTCCTATCTCTTTGAAGGAAAGCGAGTGGATAAAATGAATGAAAACCAGCTGACCGCTCTCCGAAAAGGAAATATCGGTTTCATCTTCCAAAGCTTTAATTTGATTGATGAACTGACTGTATATGAGAATGTTGAACTCCCATTGGTGTATCTTAATATAAAGCCGACAGAACGTAACAGGCGGGTAAAAGAAGTGCTTGAAAAAGTGAATATGCTGCATCGCGCCAATCATCTGCCACAACAGTTATCAGGTGGACAGCAGCAACGTGTGGCCATAGCCCGTGCCGTAGTTACCAATGCCAGGCTTTTGCTGGCGGATGAGCCGACAGGTAATTTGGACTCTACCAATGGGGTGGAGGTTATGGAACTGCTTAGTACACTGAACAAACAGGGGACCACCATCATCATTGTTACCCATTCACAGCGTGATGCTGCTTATGCACATCGTATAATCCGTTTGCTGGATGGTAAAATTATTGCCGAGAATCGTAACCGCCCTATGGAATCTGACAGCAAAATTGAAATTTTATGATTATACAAAATTATTGGAATAGCGTTTGGCGTAATCTGATGAAGAGGAAAGGTTTCAGCTTCATCAATATCTTTGGCTTGGCTGTAGGCATGGCATCAGCTTTATTGATATTTACTTACGTTGCTTTTGAATTTAGTTTTGACAAAATGCATAGTAAGAGTGAACGGATTTATCGTGTGCAAAGTACTTTTCATGAGGGGGAAGTTCTGACGGATGATTGGGCGACCAGTTCATTCGGATATGGTTCGGCCATGCAGGAAAATCTGGCGGGAATTGAGGATTATACTCGTGTAGGATGTATTATCCAACCGGAGCAATTGGTAAAATATGGCGAATTATGTCTGCGCGAGAATGGGATAGCATACGCTGATCCTGGCTTTTTCCGTTTGTTTGATTTTGAATTGTTGAAAGGTGACCGCGCTTCTTGTCTTTCCATGCCATGTCAGGTAGTGATTACGGAACGGATTGCCCGCAAATATTTCAGAGATGAAGACCCTGTCGGGAAGATACTTATTTTTAACAGCAATATGGGGAAGGTGTCTTGTGAGGTAACTGGAGTCATGAAAGAAATGCCTTCTAATTCGCATATACATTATAATTTTCTTTTATCATATGCCACCTTACCTAAATGGGTACAGGAGTATTGGTACAAACATGAAGCCTATACATATGTATTGCTGGATTCGCCCGAGCGCAAAGAAGAGATAGAACGTGCTTTTCCTCAATTGGCCGAGAAGTATAAAACTGAAGAGGCATTGAAAAACAAGACTTGGGGGGTGCGGTTGGAGCCATTGGAGAAGATTCATCTCAATCCTCAATTAGGTTATGAGGCCGAGTTGAAAGGAAACCATTCGGCCATCATCGCGTTGATTTTCGGAGCTATTGCTATTTTGATTATTGCTTGGATCAATTATATAAATCTGACAGTTGCCCGTTCTATGGAGCGTGCCAAAGAGGTAGGAGTGCGCAGGGTAGTGGGAGCTTTCCCGAAACAGCTTGTTGGTCAGTTTCTATTTGAAGCATTTGTAATGAATTTGATCGCTTTTATCATTGCGTTAGGATTGATCGAACTATTACTTCCTTCCTTCAATCAGTTGGTAGGACGTACTATTACTTTCTCTGTATGGTTTACGGAATATTGGGGGGGCGGGGTTCTATTGCTTTTTATAGTCGGTATTTATATTTCCGGTTACTATCCTGCCCGCGCATTGTTGCGTAAGAAGCCGATTGTTTTACTGAAAGGTAAATTCCAAAATAGCCGTTCCGGAGAAAATACACGTAAAATATTGGTCATAGTACAATATACGGCATCCATGATATTGCTTTGTAGTACATTAATTGTGTTTGCACAACTCAGCTATATGCGTCGGCAGTCTTTGGGAGTAAAGACTGACCAGATTTTGGTAATCAAGTTTCCCGGGCCTACTGAGGGTATGAAAACAAAGATGGAGTCTATGCGGAGAGCTATCAAGAAATTGCCATTGGCGTCGAAAGTAACTTGTTCCGGGGCGGTACCGGGTGAAGAGGTGGCCATGTTCCTGTCCAATCATCGGGCACATGATGCGTTGAAGCAAAACCGGTTGTACGAGATGCTGAGTTGTGACCCTGATTATATAGATGCATACGGACTGGAGGTGGTAGCCGGACGGGGTTTTTCCGAGGAATATGGGGACGATGTGAATAAATTGGTTATCAACGAAACGGCTGCCCGTATGTTAGGATATGTGGATAATGATGATGCCATTGGTGAGGAAATAGCTGTTGAAACGCTAGGAGAGCCCATGCAGGTAATCGGGGTAGTGAAGGATTATCATCAGCAAGCGTTGAATAAAGGTTATACAGGGGTAATGCTTTTCCATAAAGATAAGATTGACTGGATTCCTCAGCGTTATATTTCGGTTGTGATGAAACCGGGTGATCCTTCGGAATTAGTATCACAGATAGGAGAAATATGGAATAATTATTTTGCGGATTCCAGTTTTGATTATTTCTTCCTCGACCAGTTCTATGACCGGCAGTACCGTCAGGATGAGGCTTTCGGCGTATTGATGGGAGGTTTTACCGGATTGGCTATTTTTATCTCCTGCTTAGGTTTATGGGTGTTGGTTATGTTCTCTTGTGCCGTCCGTACCAAGGAGATGGGTATCCGGAAAGTATTGGGGGCATCTCGTTGGAATCTGTTTTATCAGTTGGGTAAAGGTTTCTTTATTCCTATTATTATCGCTATTCTGATTGCGTTGCCTGTGGCATGGGGCAGCATGAATGCATGGTTGGCTCATTATCCGTTCCGAACAGAATTGAAAGTGTGGTTCTTTCTGCTTCCTGTGGTCTTGATGTTGTTGATTTCTTTTCTGACTGTAGCAGGACAAACCATAAAGGTTGTTTATAGTAAACCCGCTCGGTCATTGAAATATGAATAATGGAATATAAGATATCCGTGGTTAGTAATTCATTTACAAGGAATATCATTTAAAACCAATATAAATTATCGTACCAGTTCATTATGGCAGATCAATACTGATAAACTTTGAAAACCTTTTGAATTTTTCTACAAAACTAATTTTGCGTCTAAAATTATTTTATTAATTTTACAGCGTTTTTAAGGAGAGTCTAACTCTCTATAGTTACAAATGAGCGATGAGAAAGGGTGCCTTGGTGGCATCCTTTCTCTTTTGTAGTGTGTTTTTGTATAATTTATATTGTATTTTACTTATGTCACGATTATGTGAAATCACGATACATCTTTTGTATTTCCGTTTCTTTTACTTTTATCAGACTTAATCGTTTTTCTTGCATTAAAAAACAATTGGACCTCCCTTTGCTATATATTTAACACTCTTTTAATCTCATTTTGTTGAACAATCTACGCGATTCAAATGTTAATATAATGTGTTTTTCATAGTAATAGATTTAAGATTAATAGTTAGTATTTGCTTGTGAAAGTCAGTACACTTACGGATAAAAGCGTTTATCCGAAAAGAAAAGAGAGGCGACCGGAAACGGAAGCCTCTTTCTTTTTGAGCATTTTTAGTTCCCATAATTATTGTGAGAGGAAAATTGATTCTGATTGTATAAATAATATAATGTGTTGAAAATAAGATTTTTCCCTTTTTAAGCCTTTAATAAAAAATGGAGTTCTCTTAGTAAGAGAACCCCATTTTGCTGCAAAGATAGCTATAATTCCTTAATACAGAAAATTCCGCATTAAAAAAGTATTCCAAAGTATGCTTATAAATGACAATTGTTTGCAAAAATAATATGAAAGGTTATAACTATAGGACACTCTATCAGGCATTTAAGTAAACTTGGGGTTCTCTTACTAAGAGAACCCCAACAAAAAAACGAAAATTGATGGCTTATTCGAGCCTCATTTTTTAGAAGAATAATTTAATTATGATGTTTTGATGGAAATAAAAAGTCCTATGGAGCTTGCAACCGAAGCACTCTCTTATAATAATCAAAACATAGCGAGCGAAGCGCCTAAGTTACTGCTCTGCAGTTCAATCGCTTCCGTCTCAGACCAGGGGTCAAATAAGGGAGTCACGCCATTGGCGGGAATAGGGAAGGAACATCCTGAACTCAATTGGTATTATCTGTATCTGCCTAACAAAGAATTGAAGCGCTATATCGGCGTTTTTAGTGGCAGGAAGTCCGTAAAACTTCGTAAGCCGTCAGGTGAAGCAGAAGAAAGATACTTTTGTTTCAAGGTATTTTCCTATACTTCGACGGACCACAGGAAACGCTTCGAGCAATGCGCCTATACTAAGGAGGAATATACTGCCCGTCGTGATTCCGCCCGGGTAGTGAAAGAAGCCTTTGCCACCGGTTCCGCCCGGAAATTGAATGCTTTGACGGACGAGAAAGAAATCGAAGGCAACGGCTGGCTGTTTGTCTGCGCTCCTTTGGATCAGTTGGAACTTATTTTGTCTGCTATGTTTCCTCGCCAGTATTTGGTGACGGACTATAACACGCACCGTGCGGCGGTCATCCCTCAACGTCAGATGGAGGAATTTATCTATTTGTACGAATCCATGCCTTACAATATCGAGTTGATGAACCGTCCTTTGGAGGATTATCTTCAGAAGAAACAACGCATCCGGATTACCGGTGGTGTTTTCCGAGGGAAGGAGGGGTGCATTATGCGTTTGCACCGCAATACCCGGTTGGTATTTGCTTTTGGGAATATGACGGTGGCTGTGAGTTATCTTCACGCTTTTCCGTTTGAGAAAGTGGACTAGGATACATATTATATTCCCTATTTAACTGAATGACAATAATATGTCCAATTCCTTAAAACAAGTAGCGACCAAGGGGATTCTCTGGAGTTCGATAGAACGCTTTTCTGTGCAAGGTATTCAGTTTGTGATCATGATTATCATGGCCAGACTGCTAACTCCGGAGGATTACGGCCTTGTCGGAATGCTGACCATATTCTTGGCTGTTTCCCAATCATTGATAGACAGTGGATTTTCCCAGGCCTTGATACGTAAACAAAACCGGACAGAAGTAGATAATTCTACTGTGTTTTATTTCAATATAGCTGTCGGTCTTGCGCTTTATCTGTTATTCTATATTTCCGCGCCTTGGGTGGCGGATTTTTATGGACTTCCCGAACTTTCTTTAGTGATGAGAGTGGTATGCCTGGGTATAATCTTTAACTCACTGGCTGTAGTCCAGCGTGCACTACTGACAGTCAGGATAGATTTCAAGACCCAGGCAAAGGCATCATTGATTGCTGCTGTTATCTCCGGTATGGCAGGTATCATATTGGCTTATACAGGATTTGGCGTATGGGCATTGGTATGCCAGCAACTGGTCAATCTGGGGATAAACACCTTGTTATTATGGATCTTTTCAAAATGGAAGCCCATGAGAACCTATTCCTGGAAATCTTTCAGGGAATTGTTCTCCTTTGGCTCCAAACTGTTGGCGTCCGGTCTGCTGGATACCACTTACAACAATATTTATCCCATTGTCATAGGCAAGGTCTTTTCCGCCGGTGATTTGGGACATTATACACGGGCCCAACAATTCTCTGTTTTCCCCTCTTCCAATATTACAGGGATACTGCAACGTGTGACTTATCCCGTGCTTTGCAGCATACAAAATGATATTGACAGATTACGGGGAGTGTATCGTAAATTTCTCAAGTTGTCCGCTTATGTGGTCTTTCCTCTTATGACAGGACTTGCAGCGGTTTCCTTTCCGTTTATCCGAATTGTGTTGGGTGAGAAATGGATATTCTGTGCGGTTCTGCTTCAAATCATCTGTTTCTCGATGATGTGGTATCCCATTCATGCCATCAATCTGAACCTGTTACAGGTACAGGGGCGTTCCGATCTTTTCCTCCGGTTGGAAATTATCAAGAAGGCGATAGGAGTCAGCATCCTTTGCCTGACCATTCCTCTAGGTCTGAAAACCATGTGCTTTGGGGGAGTGGTAAGCTCCCTTCTTTGCCTGGTAATCAATACCTTTTATACAGGAAAGCTGATACAAGTCGGTTTTATCATGCAGATGCGCGATTTGTTTCCCACTCTAGTGGTTTCCTTGCTGATGTTTGTCCTTGTGCTTTCCCTTCAGTGGATGACTGAGAATCTGTATGCCCAGTTGCTGGGTGGTATCATTTTGGGCAGTGGGTTTTATCTGGCTGTAACAAGGATTCTTCGTTTTCAGGAACTACAGGAACTGTCCTCATTGTTCTCAAAAAGATAAATTAAAAAAAAATTGATATGGATAAAAGTTTGATAACAGTAACGTCTCCGTTACTGCCGGACCTTGACGATTTTCACGCAATGCTCAAGGAAATTTGGGCGAGCAAGTGGATAACAAACAACGGTTCTTTTCATAAGCAACTGGAAAAGGAACTGGCTGCTTATCTGAAAGTACCTTTTATCAGTCTTTTCACCAATGGAACACTGCCATTGATAACAGCTTTGCAGGCTTTGAGAATAACGGGAGAGGTGATAACCACCCCTTATAGTTTTGTGGCTACCACCCATGCCCTTTGGTGGAATGGTATTACTCCGGTCTTCGTGGATATCGACCCGTCTACAGGTAATATGGATCCGGATAAGATAGAGGCTGCCATTACACCCAGAACGACGGCCATTATGCCGGTTCATGTATATGGAAAGCCCTGTGATACCGTGCGTATTCAGGAGATAGCCGATAAGTATGGCTTGAAAGTCATTTATGACGCGGCCCATGCGTTTGGTGTGGAAGTAAACGGTGAAAGCATTCTGAATGCGGGGGATATGTCCACGCTCAGTTTCCATGCCACCAAGGTTTATAATACGATAGAGGGTGGTGCTTTGGTCATGCACGATGAACAGACCAAGAAACGTATAGACTATTTGAAGAATTTTGGCTTTGCCGATGAGGTGACCGTGGTTGCTCCGGGTATAAACAGCAAAATGGATGAAGTGCGTGCCGCATACGGATTGCTGAATTTGAAACAGGTGGATGCTGCCATTGCTGCACGTCATCAGGTTGCCATAAAGTACCGTGAAGTGTTGCGTGGGGTGGATGGTGTCACATTCTTTGACGATATGCCGGACGTGAAGCACAACTATTCATACTTCCCCATTTTTATAGATGCAGAGAAATATGGTATGACTCGTGATGAACTTTATTGCAGGATGAAAAAACAGAATGTGTTGGGACGCAGGTATTTCTATCCGTTGATAAGTACTTTCTCTACCTATAAAGGATTACAGAGTGCCGGACCGGAAAATCTTCCTAACGCACATAAGATGGCTGACTGTGTGATTTGCCTGCCGATGCATCATGCGCTGGGAGAAGAGGAGATTCAACGTACATTGGATTTAATTGTAAAATAGGATATGAGGCAGAAAAAATTAATGCTCCTTGGAGGTATCCGTTATCTCCTTCCTGTGATAGAGGCGGCTCACGAGCAAGGTTATTATGTGATTACGGCTGATTATCTGCCTGACAATATTGCTCATAGATATAGTGATGAGTATGTCAATGTCAGCATTATAGACAAAGAAGCAGTATTGAAGGTGGCCCGTGAGAAGGAAATAGACGGTATTCTTTCTTTTGGAGTGGATCCTGGTGTTGTATCGGCATCGTATGTTCAAACCCAGATGGGTATTCCTTCATTTGGACCTTTCGAATCGGTTGAAATATTACAGAATAAGGATAAATTTAGGACTTTTTTGTCAGAGAACGGTTTTAATGTGCCTTGGGCTTTTGGTTTTTCTTCGCTGGAAGATGCTTTGGCTGATACAGACAAGTTTTCTTACCCTTTGATTGTAAAACCTACAGATTCTGCCGGTAGCAAAGGAGTGACCCGGGTGGACAAGGAGGAGGATTTAAAGGAGGCTTTGGAATATGCTTTCAAGCACTCTATCAAAGGAAATATTATAGTGGAGGAGTTTATCGAAAAACAAGGCTGTTCGTCAGACAGTGACAGCTTTTCTGTGAACGGGGTGCTTCAGTTTGTTTCATTCTCTGCCCAGCGTTTCGATGAAAATGCAGCAGGGACTTTCGTCCCTGCTGCATATTCATGGCCTTCGACCATGAATATGCAGCAAGAGTCCGAACTCCGTTCTGAACTCCAGCGTCTTCTTACCCTTCTTCACATGAAGACTGCCGTTTATAATATTGAGACCCGTGTAGGTGTCAATGGCAAGACTTATATTATGGAAGTGTCCCCTCGTGGAGGAGGTAATCGCCTGTCTGAGATGGTTCGTTATTCTACCGGAGTGGATATGATTACGGCTGGTGTGCGCGCTGCTGTTGGAGATTCTGTCGATGGTATAGAGCAGAAGCCATACATGGGGCATTGGGCGGAGATTATTCTTCATTCAGATAAGGACGGTTTGTTTGAAAGCTTGTATATCAGTAAATCTATGCGCTCTTATGTGATAGAAGAGGATTTATGGGTAATGAAAGGAGATGCAGTTCATTTTTTTGAAGGTGCTAATAATGCAATAGGAACATTGATTATGAAATTTAATTCACAGGAGCAATTAAAAGAAGCATTGGAGAAACAGGGGGAATGGTTGCATATTTCTGTAGATTAATTATAAAATGAAGAATATGTATGAAATTAGTATATAGTATTTTATTATCGAAAGAAATAAACAAGGACGAGTTTGTTAGTTTTGTAAAAGATACAGAACTATTGTTCGTTCCCCGATTAAGTACACGCGTTTCATTGATAGAGTATGCAGAGAAAATGTATCAGTACGCAACTTTGTTTATTGTGCGGGATATGGATGATGCAGGTAAATTAATAGCCTGTAATGCTGTTTATGTAAATGTAGCTCCGTTAGATTCTTTTGCAACATTTTTAGTTGTAAAGGAAAAATATGCTAATTATGGGATAGGAGCTAAGTTGATAATAAAAGCTGTCAGATACAGCAAAGAGTTGGGTAGTTCCGGATATTCACTAAAAATGAGAGCTTCTAATAAAGTAATGTATGATTTTTACCTTCGTCTTGGATTTATAAAGGTTTCGGAAGGAAAATATCCAAACTCAGAGGAATATGAATATGGTTTAAGAATATCATTTTAAAGCAAACAAAATTATGAAAGAAAAGGTATTAGAAATAATTAATCAAATTCGTGCAAGTAAAGACTTGACGACAGTTCTTACATTAAAAGCATCGGATGATCTGCGTAATGATTTGGACTTGACCTCATTTGATCTTGCAGAACTGACAGTCCGCATTGAGGATGAGTTTGATATTGACATTTTTGAGGATGGTCTTGTGAACACTATTGGAGAAGTTCTTGCAAAGTTGGAAAAATAAAAACGGTATGACTATGTTTTTATACAATGGAGAGCAGTCATATAGCTATGCGGACCTTTTAAAGGCTGTATGTATGGACGACTATGTTCCTTTATTAAAGACGCATGATCTTTTCAAGTATTTTTCCAACTTGATAAAAGCATTGGTCAATAATAAGCCTTTGGTATTGCTTGATTCCGACCTGAGTCTGTCCGAACTGGGTGGGATAAATGAAGAAAAGATTAATGTCATAGAGAAACTCCGGACACAAAAATTCTCATCAATGGATGAGGTGGTTAAGGCTTTACAGCAATCCGCTTCTGAAATTACGATATTTACTTCGGGAACAACCGGACAGCCCAAAAAGGTCATTCATAGTGTGCAGGGACTTACCCGTTCGGTACGTTGTGCCGAAAGGTATCAATGGCAGGTTTGGGCCTATGCCTATAATCCTACACACATGGCAGGACTGCAAGTGTTCTTTCAAGCCTTTGAAAACCAGAATACTTTGGTAAATGTGTTTGGTCTTGCCCGAAATGAGGTCTATAGCCTGATAGAGAAGTATTCTGTGACTCACATTTCAGCTACTCCTACTTTCTACAGACTGTTATTACCCTTTGAAAAAGAATATTCTTCTGTACAGCGGATTACTTTTGGGGGGGAGAAAAGTGACCGGCATCTTTTTGATGTTATACATGACATATTTCCTCTAGCTAAGATAAATAATATATACGCTTCTACAGAGGCGGGGTCTTTGTTTGCGGCAAAGGGTGATTGTTTCCAGATACCTGTTTCTATACGGGATAAATTTATGGTTGTGGATGATGAATTGCTTATTCACCGTTCATTGCTGGGACGGTCGGAAAGTTTTAGTTTTGATGGAGATTATTACCATTCAAATGATTTGATAGAATGGGTGGACCAGCAGGAGGGTATCTTTAGGTTTAAAAGCCGCAAGAATGAACTGATAAATGTAGGGGGGTATAAAGTCAATCCCGGAGAAGTGGAGGTTGTCATTAATGCCATTGACGGTATCCGTCAGTCATTGGTCTATGGGAAGTCCAACTCTGTTTTGGGTAATGTGCTTTGTGCTGATATCCAGTTGGAGGAAGGTGTTCTGTTGAAAGAGTTGGATATCCGTTGTCAACTCAAGAATAAATTGCAGGATTTCAAGATTCCCCGTAGGATAAAGTTTGTAGAGTCTTTTGCTTTAACAAGAACCGGAAAATTAAAAAGATTATGAACTATTTAGTGACAGGATGTTCGCGTGGAGTAGGCCTTGAAATATGTAGGGTACTATTGGAGCAAGGACATACCGTATATGGTGTAGCCCGTTCTTATACGGATGAGTTTAAAAAGCTGGAGTCAGAGTTTGACAATAAACTTTTCTTTAAAAGTATAGACTTGGGTGATAGTGAGAATGTGCACAGAAATGTGTTCAAGGACTTTGTAAATAATAGGATTCAGCTTCATGGTTATGTCAACAATGCCGCAATGGCTTATGATGATATTGTTACGAACTTGAAACTGGACAGATTGCAATCCATGTATTCGGTCAATGTTTTTACTCCGATGATGATAACCAAATACGTTTTACGTAATATGCTGCTTCATCATACCAAAGGAAGTATTGTTCATATTTCCTCTATCTCAGCACATACCGGCTATAAAGGGCTGGCCATGTATGCATCCAGTAAAGGTGCACTTGAAGCTTTCTCCAAGGATACGGCGAGAGAGTGGGGGGAGTTGGGAATACGCAGTAATGTGGTGGTTCCCGGTTTTATGGAAACGGCTATGAGTGCAACACTTACCGAAGAGCAGAAGAATCGTATTTATAAACGCACTTCGATGAAGGCTGCGACTTCGGTCCGTTCAGTGGCAGAAACTGTAGCATTTCTACTGTCTGATGGTGCTTGTAGTATTACAGGAGTTGAGGTCAGGGTGGATAATGGAACAATTTAGTTTGTTACTTGGTTTAGTTAATATTTTATGTTAGAAAATAATATATATAGTATGTAATTATTTGATAATGAATGTATTGTTGCCAACTTTCACGTCTACCTGTTCCGAATCTTCATCGGTTGCAGAATCAACATCGTTTCACAAGGAACGAAACTCTAATCTGGAACTTCATCGGAACTTTTTTCAAAAATATCTTTAACGGGTGCAGGGATTATGTTAACATGGTTCCTGACAAAATCACTTGGGCTGCCAGCCAATGTTAAATTCAAGACTAATTAATTAACAAAACTCGGTTTAGGGCACTGAAAAGTGCCCTTTCGAAGGGGGATTCCCTAAATTGAGTGCTTACAGTGTTTACAATATTAATAATTAATGAAAGAGAATATAATAGTGAACAATCTTGCTCCTGTAATTATACCTACATTATGTAGATATGATCATTTTAAAAGATTAATGGAATCTCTTAATAAATGCACATGGGCGGATAAAACAGATGTGTATATTGGACTTGATTATCCCGCAAAAGAAGAACATAGGGATGGTTGGATGAAAATAAAGAGATTTTTGTGTGAAGAAAGATTTTGTTTTAAAAAAATTGTAGTCTTTGAGAGAGAGTATAACTATGGAGTTAAGGGTGAAAATAATAATATATCAGCATTGATAAAGTATGTGAGTACGTATTATGATCGTTGGATTTTCTCAGAAGATGATAATGTATTCAGCCCCAATTTTTTGGTATACATAAATAAAGGACTAGAAAAATTTAAGAATGATAAATCTGTATTTGCCATTAATGGATATCGCCATTTTTACAATGTAAAATTCAAAGAGAATACATTCTTTAGGCAAAATATCGACTTTTCTGCTTGGGGATATGGAATATGGAAGGATAGATATGAGCAGATGACTCATAATATGACAAGAGAGTATTTGAGAAAATGTCTGTATAGTTTCCAGAAATGGAAAAAAGTGTGGGAATGTGGTTGGTTTAAAAGATCTGTATTCATTTCTAATGGAAGTAGTCATAAACCAATTTGTTTTCCAGATTGGATGATAGGATTATATTTGACACTAGAAAATCTTGATGTCATAATGCCTCGTATTTCTACAGTTAGAAATGAGGGATGGGATAATAGTGGGTTGAGTTGTAAAATATCAAAATGGGGAGATATTGCTCAAAAGCATACTTTGCAAGTAATAGACGAAAGTTTTGATTTTCAATATGTTGGTACTGGGCTTGAATATTATAATGAAAATAAACATATGTATATACTTGAGGGCATTGAAAAATCATCAAGTTTTGATTTTTTTATTCGCACAAACAAAGCTTTTGTAAAACTTATTCTAAAAAAGTAGTATTGTGTTATAAAACTAGAATTATAAATTGTGATGAAAAAAAAAATATTAATAAAAGCATCTGGTATAACTGCTCCCTCATGGAGAGGATATAATGCAGGAGTTGGTAGATCAACATTGATGTTGCTAAAATCTTTAGCTAAAATATCAAATTTACCTTTTGATATAGAAATATATGCAAGTGGGTTAAGTAGTGTAGGCTTTGATTTTCATAATTTGCCATTTAAGCATTTCTCCTTTCCTATTCCTGAGAAAATAGGGTGCGAATTGACAAGAATAGAACCATTTATTAGGTCTAAATTTGTGAATTATGATTTGCTTCATATTCCACATAATTTAGATGAAGTGCATTCTAAGGAAAGTTATATAGTAACACTACATGATGTTATAGCTTATGACAGAGCAATAGCTAATAACGATATAAAGACAGCTAAAAAATGGCAGAAAATGGCTTCTAGAGCAAAAGCCATAATGACTTGCTCACAATATTCAAAGTCAGAAATAGTTAGCAAGTTAAATATATGTCCTGAGGTGGTTTCGGTTGTTTATTGGGGAGCATCAACAGATAAATTTTATATTGAAGATAAAAATATAACAAAGAGGAATCTTCATTTATTAGGAATAGATGGGCCTTATTTTGTTTCTATATCATGTGCGCACCCAAGAAAAAATATTCGAATATTATTGAAGGCTTTTCAACTATTTTTACAAACAAATCCTAAGCATAAATTGGTTTTAGTGTGGAGTAATCCCCCTCAAGACATATTGCAGACGTATGCGAAGGAAATATCTGATCTTAAAATTGTTTTCCTTAAATATGTATCAGATGAATATCTACGTTCTTTATATAATGGTGCAACTTTAACAATGTATCCTTCTCGTTCTGAAGGATTTGGTTTCCCTATTTTAGAATCTTTTGCTTGCGGGACCCCTGTTATGACTTGCCGTAATAGTTGTTTGCAAGAAATTGGTAGAGATGTTGCACTTTATGTGGGCGAAGACAATGTTGATGAGATGGTAGATGTCATGAAATATTTTGAAAAGAATTTGTTTAATATGGAACTTTTTAAAAAAATGTCTAACAATTTACTGCCGTCTTTTTCTTGGGACGAAACAGCCTCTAAATATGTGGATTTCTATACAAAGTCTTTACTTTTATAGTTGAGTCCTAACATATATGGATATTTTTAATATTATCATTTTGATATTTTTAGTAGAGGTAATATCTTTTTTCATTAATAAAGGATATTCATTATCTGCTGTGATAGTTATAATGCTTCTTATACCGGGTATTCTGAAGTTTGATGTCGGTGTGAATTTAAATGTGTTTAACTTGGCTATATTCATTTTCTGTGGTCTTTTATTTCTTACTCGCAGACATCAAAGAGTACAGTTTAGAGGAATTCGAAAGGTGGTAAAGGGATATTGGATTTATATCCTTATTAGTGCGTTGGTAGCATCATCTGGTGATATTTCTATTGGAGAGTATTTGAAGAATATGCTGTTGTTTTCTATAGAATATACAATGATTGCTTATGCTTTATGTTATATAAGGTTGAATGATAAAACCATAAAAGTAATAGATATAACATTAATTGTTTGTGCTTTTATCATTATAATTTATGGATTATTCAATTATTTCACGTCTTTCAACCCGTATATTGCTTACATTAGCTTATTGACGGATAATGTTGATATGTCAAATGTCTTTCAAGAAGAAAGCCGTGGCTTGATTTCAGGAAGAATATCCAGCACCTTTATTCATCCATTACAATTGGGACAGGTTTCATTATTGCTCTTGTCTTATGCTATTTATCAGTTTAAATCTCGTTGTCTGCTATTTATATATTGGTTGATGATTATTGGCTTGATATGGATGTGTGTGTGTTGTGGGGCTCGGTCAGCATTGGTTCCGGTACTTTTGGTATTGGCTATATATATAGTTCATTATAAAAAAAAATCTTATATTGTGTCAGCTATTTTAGGAGGTGTGGCTTTACTGTTTTTTTGTTATCCAATGCTTCCTAAAGAGGTTAGAACGACAGTGGAAGGTATTGTGTTGTTTTGGGATGACAAGGCGGCTGTTAAGGCTGATATACATGGCAGTTCGGTAGATGGACGTACAGAACAACTAGCCTATGCGTTTCAAGCAATTGACAATAGACTGCTGATGGGCTATGGTGAGGGACATGTTCGCAATTATGGAAGCACTCATCCTGGGCTATTGGGGTATGAAAGTATCGTTTTGGAAGAACTTGTAGATAGTGGAATTCTTGGTGTTGTGATCTTTTTTACTTTCTATATTTTTTTGTATAAAGGGCTGTTAATGAAATGTATTAGTAAAAGAGAGAAAGGGCGCGTTCATAGTTTATGTCTTCCTTTTCTTTTAAGTATCTGTTTGACAGGAGTGTCTTATTCGTTTTTTACTTTGTATGTGATTCTTTATTTTCTTACTTTATATAATATAATAAATGGTAGAAAACAAAGATTTTATATTGAAAGGAATTGTATTTGTCATTCATAAATTTACTGATCTTTATTTTCTATTTTTTATAATAAATGAAATTACTTTTTGATGTTTCCGCTACACAACCTAACAGTTCTGGTAAACGGCATGGTGGTGGGCGTTATGGCGAGATTATTTTGTTTCGCATGATAGAACGTAAATTAAAATTTGCTTGTTTCTATGATAGTTCCAAATGGCTCAATCCGAAGGTGAAAACAGCTTGTCAAAAAGGGAAAATTCCTTTACACGATGTATGTGGATCGTCCGTGAAACAGATTGTCAGTGAATATGGTTATACTAGGCTTTATTCTTGCTTGCCGCAAGAATTGGCAGAGCTTACTTGTTGTGAAGTATATGGTACTGTACATGGGTTACGTGAATTTGAAACGCCATACGATACTATTTTTTACCATTATCATCATTCTCTGAAAGAGTGGGGGAAATTTACGATAAAAAAACTTTTGAATTCATGGTTTCGTCATCGCAAACATGGGGAATATTTACGGCGTTATATTCAATCATCGTTCCGGCTTATTACTGTTAGTGAACATTCACGCTATAGTATCCTTTCTTTTTTTCCGGAGATGAAAGATGAAAAGATACGTGTATTTTATAGCCCTAATACATCATGTGGAGAAAAAAAAGAACGAAATCCTGCTATTTTTCGTTATTTCTTGGCAGTGAGTGGTAATCGTTGGGAAAAGAATAATTTACGAGCTGTTATGGCGTTTGATCGTTTGGTAACTGATGGGCGTTTGCCACAGGATGTAAAAATGATAGTCACGGGTATAAGAGATAATATTTTTAAATATAGAGTGAAAAATCCAGACCGTTTTGTGTTTCTTGGTTACGTGGATGATGATGTCTTGGAGCAGCTTTATACGGATGCTTATCTTTTTGTCTATCCATCTTTGAATGAAGGATTTGGTTATCCTCCTATCGAAGCGATGAGATATGGTGTGCCTGTTATTGCTTCTCCATTGTCCTCCATGGCGGAAATTTGTGGAGCGGGTGCCCTTTATTTTGACCCTTTTTCTGTGGAGGAAATCATGAATAGAATGTTAATGATGATGCAACCTGAAATATATCAAGAATATTCGTGTAAAGGTCAAGAACAATATAAACGAGTGTTAGAAAAGCAACAAAAGGATTTGGATGAACTGATTGATTATATTACTAACTTTAACGATTATGAATAGAAACAATAACTAGAATAGATTTTGCGCCTTTTATGTCATTGAAATAGCTTTGATATACATCTTTTTAATATTTCTCCAATGTATCATCTTGGCTTTCAAAAAAAACTTTAATGATTACAAGGATTATCTGAGTTTAATCCTTAATAAAATTTTGTTAGTCAATGGCTAATGTTAAAATAAAAATTGTTTTTTAATAAAACTTGGTTGGGGACACTATTTGGTGCTTTAATTAAGGGGGGGATGCCCTAAATTGAGTGCTTACATAAGCAAGTAGGAAATTAGAACAAAAGGCTAAGACAGAACGCCACTTGTCCGCCTTAGCCTTTCAATAAAAATAAATTTACTTTTCCAGAAATCCATATTCACTTTCCACATCAAAACAAGGGCACGCCTTCGGAATGCTTCCCGGCATGTTCCGGTGTCCTCGGATCTTCGCGTCCGGAAAGAGTTTCCTGAGCTTCATCAGCAACAACAGCAGCTGCTCACATTGTTCCTGCGTGCGCGTGTCAGCCGGGTGGCCTTCCGCATCCAGACCACCCTCATAGCAAATGCCGATGGAGCAACGGTTCCAGGGGCGGCAGTGCGCGCCCACTTCCTTCAGCTTGCGGTGCTGGGTGATGATGCCCGAGCGGCGGATGTAGAAATGATACCCGATGGTGCGGAACTTGCGCTGGCGGTGGCAGCGCAACAGGTCCTCTACGGTGAAGTCCCGGTTCTCGCGGGTGGCGGAGCAGTGGATGATGATATATTTCACCTCCTGCATGTACGGTCCGTCCTCGACGCTTTTCAGCAGTTCTCGTTCGCTCGCCACTTCCTCATCGGCGGTGAACAGGGGGAAGGATTCCTCTATCATAGGCTGAAAGGAAAGGTTGTGCAGCTGGTGATGCCCAGTGCGGTGAGGGCGGCGATTGCCGCCTGGATGATGGCCTGAAGAACCTTCTGCCATGTGATTTTATTATTTTCGCTCATTATTCTTTAAATTTTAGTTCTCCATAAGAGTTCGGGAAATTACCGGGACGGACATGCAGTCCGTCCCGGCCGGGTCACACCTGTCCTTCGGTGGGCTGGTTGGCTTCGTTGCCTCCTCCTTCTCCTCCCGTCAGGTCCACGGTGGTCTCGCCCGCCTTGATGCTCTTCAGCAGGATTCTGGCGGCACGGCGCGAGGGCACGAGGTTGAACACGGCGTCCTCCAGTAAGTTTCGGAACCGGTCGCCGGGAGTCCAGTTCACGTTGAGTTGTTCGATGTGTATGGCGGGGTTGAAGGTTTCCAGGTTTTCCGCCCCCCGGCTTTGGATGCTGATGCTGAACACGCCCAGATCGCCCATCTCGATGCGCTTTCCCTCCAGCAGCATCTCACGCATGCAGTCCACGGTTTGCATCAGCACGGCATAGATGTCGGCGCGGTTGTACTTGGATCCGTGGCTGGCGATGTGCCCGGCAAACTTGTCCAGTGTCAGGATGTTGGTGTACTGTGACTTGGCATAGGCCTTTTTGGGCGCATCCTCATCGATGGGGTTGCCAAGCATGGCAATACTGTAATTGATCGACATAATCGGTTTGTTTTTAATGGTTAAACACTCAGTCACTGCGCGGCTGTAGCGGACTGTCCGGAATATCCACCGGGCCGGCAGGTCTTGGAGAATGTGCTGAACAGACTTGGCTTGTCCGTTGAACAGACCTAACCTGTTCGTTGAACAGACTTAGCTTGTCCGCTGAACAGACTTAGTCTGTCCGTCGCATCTCTTTGACGTGTGCAAAGGTATCACCCCTCAAAATCGCAGTGTCCATCTATGTCTGTTTATGTCCGTCTACGGAAAAATTTCTTTCGGAATGGGGTCAGGGTGTGGCGGATGGCTCGCCCAGGTACTGGCGGATCAGGGTCACCTGCTTCCAGGTGAAGGTGCGGTTCCGGCTTTGGTAGCCGGTTCCGGTGAGGGCTTCGACCAAGGGGTGGCAACGGGCTATCCAGCGTGTGAGGTGGCGCACGGCGGTGGCGGAAGTGGCATCGGGAAAATATTGCAGGGCGAGTTCTTGTTTGTTCATGGCTCTTGAATTGTTTTTTTGTAAATGCTTGAATATCAATTTTAGTGGAGGATATGGAGGGATATTATATAATTTATATAAATGATATACTTATTATTTTTTCCTTTAAAGGAAGATACTTCTTACTTTCATATAATGGAAAGTTTGAAAAATATCCTCCATATTCTCCACTAAGGGTGTCAGAAGGGGAGTTCGGTATTCTCCTCGGAAGGCTTTTCGCCGGGGGGATCCGCCTGTTCCGCTTCAGCCGGCAGCAAGTGCTGTACCTCCTCGGTAGTGCGCTCCACCACCACCCAATAGTTTGCGTTGGAGGCCTTTACCTGCCGGAAGCCCAGCTCGCGCATGGCACGGCCCACCTTCTGGAGACTCAGCCGCAGCGAGGTGTTGCCGAAACGACCGATGATCTGGCTGCTGGTGGTATAGACTCCCCGTTCCAGCCCCACGGGCTTGCGGTAGTAGGTCAGGATCAGTTCGTACTCCGGACGGGGCACCTCAAACTGCTGCACATGGCCGCGCAGCTGCTGGATCTCTTTATCGGTAAACCAGTAACGGAAATTTACATCCTGGTAGAGCGCGTACGTCTGGCTGTAGATGCCCTCGTAGGGGATGTCCGCCTCCCACGGGCTGTCTATGTCCTCCACCTCGAAGGGCAGCCATCGCCGGTTCCCCGTGTCGTCGGTGAGGAACTGGAGGTTGTTCCCGGTGGCTACGAACGAGGCTACATGGGGCAGGTGCACCTTGTTGCGTCCGTAGGCTCGGCGCTCGTCCACGTAGCGTTGCGTCACCATCGCCTTCAGCTGGTTCAGCTCCGAGGGGGGCATGGTGTCGATCTCCTCCAGATTGATCACCAGGTTCTCGGTCATGGTGAACAGGTCGTCCTTGGTCATGCGGCTAGAGTTGCTCTTTGTGGTGTAATATTCGGATAATACGGGCGGCAGGATATGCTGCATGAACGAGGTCTTGTAACTGCCCTGCCGCCCTATCAGGGTGAGGATCACCTGGTTCACCACGGTCTCGTCCAGGGCGGCGGCAATCATGGACACCATCCACCGTTTCAGGATGTCGGCAAAGCGGACGGGAGTTTCGGAGAGGTCGTTCCGTTCCCGGCTTTTGTCCTGCTGCAACGGACTGTGCGGACTTTCCTTGACATGCACCATGGCGGCCAGCCGGTCGATGTAGTCGGTCTCTCCGTCCCAGGGCGGCAGACCGTCCAGATACTCTTTCAACGGATGATATTCCTTGACGAAATCACTGCCGAGCAGCGTATGCAGCTCGTTCAGGTTGACCGCCATGCCATGGTGTTGCATAGCGCACCACAGGGAGTTCTCGATGTGGTCGGTGAGCCGTTGCCAGTGGCAGGCGGAAGCTTCGGGACGGTCGGTGTACGCATCAGCAATCAGTTGTGTCTCAATCTGGTGGGTAAGCATGTTCATCCGGAACTTCATATAGCCGTTGATAAACTCCTCCATCTCCTCCACGGTGGCCTTCTTATGAGAGGAATCATTCTCTTTCTCCTTTTTTCGGACGGAACGGGGCAGGGGAACGGTGTTGAACTCCATCGTGAGCGAGTAACAACTTTTTACGATGGGCAGCAGCTGCTCGCGCGGATAATCGGGAAAAGTCCGGAGGGCCCATGCCTCGGCGTCCGCCTGCGGAACACCGTAGCGGTTGGTATGATAGAAACAACGGCTTACGTAGTCGTTGTAGCTGCCCGGTGCGTATGCTATTCCTTCCTCTTCCAACTGTGCACGGATAATCTTGTAGGCACGTTCTGCCGTCACGGTCACGGCAGTGCCGCGCTTCGGCTTCTCGCGGGGCTTCATTCCGCTGGTGTGGAAGGAGGAGGCTTCGGGGCGGAGCAGGGCTTCGGGGTCGTGGCAGAGGACCGACATGCGCGTGGCGTTCTTGCATTGTCCGTCAATCTCCACTTCGCACAGGCGAGCGTAATGGTCGTTCACCCACTCCCATACCATGCGGTAGTTGGCCTTGGTCACTCCGCCCTCCACGTGGCTGATGACCCGGATGCCGCATCCCGAGATGGTGATGTACACCAAAAAGGAATGAATATCCTCCTTTACCAAAGTCAGGATGGCGGCGAATCGCTCGGGGGGGATGCCGTCTATGTCCACCATGATAAATCCCGTGAATCCCTTGACATGGGCGTAGGTTCTCCCTCCCTCCAGCAGGACGGAGGGGATGAATGCCGGCTGTGCGTTCTTCAGGTTGCTTTTGGTGAGCTTCCACTGCTCCAGCTGCTGCGCGTCGCCTGTCGCCTCGATGTCAGACAGCGTGGCCAGATGGGCGCGGTAATGACGGGTGGCGGCGGTGTGGGTGCTGTTGGTTATCTCCTTGAAAAGAACCTGCCAGGTGGTGGGTTCAGGCCGGGTGTCGCGCAGGGAGTGGAAGCGCGATGGGTTGCTTGATTTAAAAAAATCTTTATTCATAATGTGTAGCGTAGAATTTTGTGTCTGCAAAGTACAGAGTAAATTTTCAGGAGGACAATAGCGATTTAAAATAATCACTCTATGATTTAAAATAATCGGGAATAATTAGAAATCAAGATAAAACGATAATGAAAAACGAGACTAAAGAATCTCAAAATACTGCGAGGGCAAGTGTTGTTATCAACATTCATGGCGGTAACAATCAAATACTGCCCAACGCTACAGAGGTAGTGCAAAATTTTTATGGTGCTGAGTTCGCCCATGTGAGAACACAGAACAATGGTATGGAAGAGAAAGAGGAGGATGAGGCAGTGCGTATTGCCCGTGGCACGTTGTGCATTTACTACTCTGATGACTGGGAACTGAATGATATCATCCGCCGCATAGCTGATTGCCGCAGTGCATCGGACTTGGCGAACCTTGTGGTGAATGATATGCATAAGCATACCATCCTTACTGCCGAACGTATGGTAAGCAAGGATTTCATAGAGGCGCTCCAGCAGTTCCTGACGTTCAAGTCGGGGACGTCCACGGGTAATATTCGTACGCAGATAAATAATGTGAGGAGAGAATGACCAGAAAGATAATTTAAAATTGATAAAATAAAAGTTACAATGAAGAGTCAAAACAAACAATCTGTATGGACGTGCATGAGTGAAAAATCATTTTCTGCCGATGTGCATTGGATGACGATTTTCACTCCCGCTTATCAACGTGAAGCTACCATGGAGTGTTTCTATCGTACACTCATCACTGACGTGTATTCGTTTATCGGCAAATGCCTTGTGCTGGCGTTTATGCCTGCCGGCTATTTGCTTTCAAGAAAATAGGTCTATATATTCTTCTTTGCCATGTTAAAACTAAATCAAAAAAAACTGTCTTACACATTTGACCGGTGCCAGCAGTGCGGCATGTGTTATGCGGTGTGTCCTGAAAATGCCATTTCATTATCTTTGCGGCATGACGGGTTGCACGATATAAAGATAAATGCTGCGCTTTGTATCGCTTGCGGCAAATGTGTGAGAAGTTGTCCGGCTAACAAAGAGTATGGTTACGAAGGCTATTTTGATGGCTTTGCACAAAAGAAATACTACTTGGGATATCATGCGGACAACCGTATCCGTAGGGAATCTTCTTCGGGTGGTGTATGTAAAACATTGATCATCGATTCCTTAAAGAATGGCATGGTAGACGGGGCTTATTCGTTGAAGTGTACAGATTCTTTCCCTTTTGCCCAAGGTGAGTTTTATACCCGTGAGCATATTCCTTCATTCGGAGATATGCCAAATTCCGTGTATCACTCCGTGATGGCTTGCACGGAAATTGACCGGATTCAACCTTGCAAGCGATTGATGTTAGTGGGGACGGCCTGCCAGTTGAGAGCCTTGAACTCCATCATAAAGGATAAATGCGATGAGGTTGTCCGGGTGTGTATCTTTTGTAAGCAACAGAAAACACTGGACTCCACACGTTTCCTGGCTAAGATGATGGGTACGTCCGTTCCTCCAAATTTAAAATTCCGACCCCGCTATCGCGGAGATGGTTGGCCGGGAATCGTGAGAGTGGACGGATTTGAGCTGCCCTGGAATAGGGCAGCTCAAATCCCGTTCGGTAAACGATTGTGGACGGTGCCTGGATGCGGCATCTGTGGGGATTCTTTTGGTATGGAAGCAGGAGCGGACATCACGCTGATGGATCCTTGGACTATCTGCTCGCACAATGAGTTGGGAGAGACTTTGGTAACGGTTCATACTCAGAAGGGGGATGAATTGCTTCAACAATGTGTTTCCCTGAATCTGGAACCCCGGTCATTTTCCGAAGTGGAGCCTGCACTTTCGCTCAAGGATGTGTGGCGCAAACAAGTGACCGAGCCGGCCTACAGGGGAAGACCTTGTAAGAAACGTTATGTCCGTGCAGTCCGTGCGGAACGGAGGCAGCAAAGATTGTTGCGCATGGTGGTGGAAATGCTGCCTCGCTTACCCATTATCTGCTATCGGACTCTTGCTAAACTGCCCGATTTAAGAAACAGAATACTAAAATAACCCTTCATTCTTTTTAACGATGCAAATTAAAGTGATTACCAGACATACGCCCAATAATTACGGTTCGTTGTTGCAGTCCATTGCAACCCTCCGGGTGATTGAATCTTTGGGACATCAGTGTGAGATTATTGATTATTGGAAACGCGATGAGGTGGGACTGCAAGGAATTCTCACATCGCTGCAAGGAAAATCATTATGGAAAAACAGTTTGTTTAAACGTATGGCATACGTGGCTTTGCGGTATCCGGGTGAGAAAATAGCGGCGTTACGTTTCGATAAAATGCGTAGGCGGTATCTAAAGCTGACTCCCCGTTGCTATTCAATGGAGGAGTTGGAGTCGCTTCAAGCGGATGTGTTTATGACGGGTAGTGACCAGGTATGGGGACCGTTGCTGGATGGAGGATATGATGAAGCCTATTTTCTTTCTTTTGTAAAGGAAGGTATACGTAAGGTATCGTATGCAGGCAGCTTTGGCCGCACTGAGTTTTCGGACATTATTATTGCATCTTATAAGCGGTTACTGTCAAAATATGATGCGCTTACCGTACGTGAAAGCAGTGCCGTGAAGCTTTTAGAGGAGTGGGGGATTGACTGTGGAGGACAAGTACTGGATCCTACTTTATTGCTTGACTCCAGTCAGTGGAGTGAGTATATTGAAGAAGATGTGAAAAAAGAGTATGTATTGATTTATGAAATACATAACAATCCCCGGTTGGACGATTATGCCAAGCGTTTTGCCGCTCATGTCGGTCTGCCGTTAGTACGTGTGTCTCCTACGTTTCACCAGTTAGCCCGAGGGGGCAGATTTGTGTTTTGTCCGGAAATAGGTACATTCCTTTCGTATATCAAGAATGCACGTTACATGCTTACCGATAGTTTCCATGGAACAGCTTTTGCCATTAACTTCCATACTCCATTTCTGGAAGTGCTGCCTAACAACAAGACCGGAGCACGAAATCAAAGTATACTTCAACTGACAGGACTGGAAGACCGAATTGTCACAGATTTTAATGATTTCTCTTTAGCAGACCGGCAGATTGACTATGCTAAAGTGAATGAGATAATGCATAGAGAGCGGGAGAGATCGATGGAAAAACTGGCGGAGTTGTGCGAATGTCAGATGTGAGAATTAGTTGATATTCTTTACTCTTGAAGTGTATAACAAAATAACTTAATCAGGCTTTGCAGCCTTGAAAATCTTGCAGGTCATATAATTAATGTTTATATATGAAAATCTTACTGGCTAATAAATTCTATTACCGCCGGGGTGGTGACTGTGTCCATACACTCAACTTGGAGCAACTGCTCAAAGCGCACGGTCACGAAGTGGCAGTGTTTGCTATGGACTACCCTGAAAATCTGAAAACTCAATGGAGCAAGTATTTTCCTTCTGAGGTGAAATTCAAACTCGGAACGGGCATGATTGAGGCATTGATGAGACCGTTTGGCACGCGGGAGGTACAGCGGAAGTTCAATGCGCTGCTCAATGATTTCCATCCGGATGTGGTACATCTCAACAACATCCATTCGCAACTTTCGCCGGTCATTGCAGAGATGGCGCACGAAAGGGGTATAAAGGTGGTGTGGACCCTACACGACTATAAATTGCTGTGCCCTCGATACGATTGTTTGCGGAATGGGGAAACGGTATGTGAATCCTGCTTTGCAGACAAGCACAAGGTGTTGGAATATAAATGCATGAAAAACTCGAAAGTAGCAAGTTTCCTCTCTTATGGCGAGGCAATGAAATGGCACCGGGAGCGCTTGGAGAACTGCACGGACGCTTTCGTCTGTCCTTCACAATTTATGCGCGACAAGATGAAGCAGGGTGGATTTGCTGCTGCAAAGTTGCACACATTGTGCAATTTTATCGATGTAGCCCCATGTGTGGCCGATGATTACAGTCAACGTGATGATTATTATTGCTTTATCGGCCGCCTTTCGCACGAGAAAGGTGCCAAGACTCTGATTGAAGCGGCCAATGCGTTGCCGCAACATAAACTGGTGATTATTGGGGGAGGTCCTTTGGAAGACGAGTTGAAGTCTATGGCAGGCAAGCACATTGAGCTGGCAGGCTTTAAACAGTGGAGCGAAATCAAGCGCTTGGTGGGCAAAGCCCGTTTCTCGGTCATCCCATCGGAATGGTACGAGAACAATCCGCTTTCGGTGATAGAAGCTCAGTGCTTGGGTACTCCGGTGCTGGGTGCCCGGATTGGAGGTATCCCTGAATTGATATCAGAGGAAACGGGCATGACTTTCGAAAGTCGCAATACGGCCGACTTAAAGAAAAAAATTGAAGCGATGTACGGTCGGACTTTCAACAATACTAAGATTGCTGTCGCTTCACATAAGCGTTATAATGCGGAAAGGTATTATAATGAAATAATCACAGTGTATAAAATGTAAAAATATTATAATATTTATGGCTTATCAAAAAACTGTTCCTACTCCTACGGATGCAAGTATTATCCTGACTTATCGTTGTCCCATGAAGTGCAAGATGTGCAACATCTGGTTTAATCCCACCAACAAAAGCGAAGAGATAAAAGCGAGTGATTTGAGAACACTGCCTAAGTTGAAGTTTATCAACCTGACGGGTGGCGAACCTTTCGTCCGCGAGGATTTGGCAGAGATTGTGGAGGAATGCTACCGGCATACCGACCGTATTGTCATTTCGACGAGTGGATGGTTTGAGGATCGTGTGGTGGCGCTGGCAAAGAAGTTTCCAAATATCGGCATCCGCATCTCTATCGAGGGATTGAGTTGTAAGAACGATGAACTGCGCGGTCATGCGGGTGGCTTCGACAAGGGACTTCGCACACTGCTGACATTGAAGGAAATGGGGCTGAAGGATATCGGTTTCGGCTGCACGGTGTCTAACAATAACTCTAAAGACATGCTTTCGCTCTATCAACTGAGCAAGAGCTTGGGGATGGAGTTCGCCACAGCGGCTTTTCATAATTCGTACTACTTCCACAAAGAAGACAATGTAATCACTAATAAAAATGAGGTGTGTGGTGACTTCAAGCAACTCATTGAATGGCAGCTGAAGGAGCGTCATCCGAAGAGCTGGTTCCGTGCCTGGTTCAATATGGGGTTGATAAATTATATTGAAGGCGGTCGCCGTATGTTGCCTTGTGAGGCCGGTTCGGCTAACTTCTTCATTGATCCGTTTGGCGATGTGTTTCCCTGCAACGGGCTGGAAGAGAAATACTGGAAAAAGTCGATGGGGAATATTCACGAAACTCCCGACTTTATGACCATATGGGAGAGTGAGCAGGCACAGGAGGTTCGCGCCATGGTGCGCCGTTGTCCCAAAAACTGCTGGATGGTGGGTACGGCTTCGCCGGTAATGCACAAATATATTAAGTATCCGCTGAAATGGGCGTTAATCAATAAACTGAAATCACTGCAAGGGAAAGATATTTGTCTGGAACCGAAATGGTGCGATGTAGGGCAAGACTCTTGTCAAGGTGATTTAAGGGAGAAATTCTGATGAAACTAGTAGTTACCGGCACCCGTGGTATCCCAGATATCATGGCTGGCGTAGAGACGCATTGCGAGGAACTGTTGCATGTTATTAGACATAAAATAATATAATTCACTTGATAGTTATCCTTATATGAAAAATAAAAGCTATATTTGTGATAAAATCTCGAATGAAGCAATTAAAGTATGATTATTCAATTTACAATAGGAAATTTTCTATCTTTCAAAGAACAGTCTACATTGTCATTAGCGGCATCGGCTTTGAAAGAAATACAGGTTCCGGCTGAAGATATAATCTTTAGTGTAGGGACTGCCGGATTATTGTTAATGAAGAGTGCGGTTGTTTACGGTGCCAATGCATCCGGTAAATCCAATTTCATTAAAGCATTTGAGTTCTTCAAGTGGTATGTGATAAATTCATCGAAGGATATTCAGGCAGGGGAACGTGTCAATATAGAAAGTTTCCGGTTAAATTCGCTTACAGCAGGTGAACCAAGTTATTTTGAAGCCATATTCTGTGATGAGGATAATCAATATCGTTATGGTTTTGAAGCTGACAATTCATCGGTACATTCGGAATGGCTCTATCAAAAAGCTAATAAGAAAAGGGCTAAGGAGGTGGAATTATTCTACCGGGAAAAAGACAGTTTTGATATTCATACCAAGTTTGCCGTTGGTAAAGAGCTTGCAGGTAAACGAATGGTGAGAGCAAATGCACTATTACTTTCTGTTGCGGCACAATTCAATGATCCGACGGCAGTGGAGATCATGAAATGGTTGAACGATACCACTATTATTTCAGGTTCTAATGATGAGAAGATATGGAATACCGCCACCATCCAACTGGATGACATCAGAATGAAACAGCGAATTGTGGAGTTTTCCCGTTATGCTGATTTAGGTATTGAAAATATTGAAAAAATAGATAATACTATTGTCAGTACGCATACACAATACGATGATGAAGGTAATGAAGTCAAAGCTGTTACCTTCCCATTCAGGAAAAATGAATCGGAAGGTACGATAAAGTATTTTTCTTTAGCATATCCCATTATTGATGCTTTGGATAATGGGAAGCGTCTGATTATAGATGAATTTGATTCCAAAATGCATCCACTTCTTACGTGTAGAATTATTACCTTGTTTAATTCAAAAGAAACAAATCCGAAAAATGCCCAATTGATTTTCACTACCCACGATACAAACTTGTTGAGTGCTAATATATTCCGACGAGATCAGATTTGGTTTACACAAAAAGACCGTTATGGAGTAACCGAACTTTATTCATTGGCAGAGTATAAAGTTCGTAATGATGCTTCGTTTGAAAAAGATTACCTGTCCGGAAAGTATGGAGCTATTCCAATTGTCGGAGATTTAACCCGTTTGTTTAATACGCGAGAAAAATAAACTATGGCGGCTACAAAAAGGAAAAATATGAATCCGCGTATCGAAAGAAAGATAACCCGTATCAGTGGTGTGCGTGAAGTGAAACAAACATTTCTGATTATTTGCGAGGGGGTTAATACTGAACCAGACTACTTTAATGCCTTCCGCTTGACTTCTGCCACTGTGAAAGCTATCGGCCAAGGCATGGGGACATTAGCATTAGTACAGAAAGCTATCAATATAAAAGAGCAGGAAAGGCAAAGAGGAAGGACATACAATCAGAATTGGGTGGTCTTTGACAAAGATGATTTTCCAGAAAATGACTTTAACTCCGCAATCCTGTCAGCTCGCCAGAATGGTTTTGAAGTGGCTTATAGCAACCAGGCTTTTGAATTTTGGTTCTTGCTTCACTTCAATCTGTATCAGGGGGCTTTGCATCGTTCCAGATATGAAAAAATGTTGAGTACTTTGCTCGGATTTGCTTATACAAAGAAGTCGGGCGTAAGCTCTAAAATGTTTAATGCTTTATTTCTTAAACAAGAACAAGCCATTAATCACGCTAAAACTATCATGAAACAATTTGATGGGAATAATCCGGCACAACAAGAGTCTTCTACTACTGTTTATAGGCTTGTAGAAGAATTGAATAATTTTTTATAGAAAGCCAAATAATTGGGGCGAAGTTGCCTTTGTCTGGTTGTTGAGGGATTTGGCGTGGATTCTTAATAACTAATATTTACCGATAAAACTTATCTCCTCATTTCCTGTATCAGGAAATGAGGCTGAATGCATTGTGGCTGTCCTATTCGGATTGTAGCCTTCATTAATAATAATCTAAAATTTTGATGAAACTAGTAGTTACCGGCACCCGTGGTATCCCCGATATCATGGGTGGCGTAGAGACGCATTGCGAGGAACTGTTTCCCCGCATTGCGGATAGGGATGTGGATACGACCGTAATCCGCCGCAGGAGTTACGTGAGAGATTCACTCACGGAATGGAAGGGGGTGCAACTGGTGGACATTGATGCGCCTAAAAAGAAATCTTACGAAGCGATTGTCCATACATTCCGTGCCATCAACCTGGCGAAAAAGTGGAAGGCGGATGTGGTGCATATCCATGCCATCGGGCCTGCGCTGTTAGTGCCATACGCCAAGATGCTCGGCATGAAGGTGGTGTTCACGCATCACGGGCCCGACTATGACCGTGACAAGTGGGGCTTTACCGCCAAAAGTGTGCTGAAACTGGGGGAGCGGTTGGGGTGCAGGTTTGCAGATGATGTAATCGTCATATCTGAAGTAATTCAGGATCTGATTGCCCGGAAGTACCATCGGCGTGAGAGGGTACATCTGATTTACAATGGTGTGCCGAAGCCTGAAATTTGCGACTATCCCGAATACTTTGAAGAACTGGGTATTGAGGAAGGAAAGTACATCCTTGGCATGTGTCGTTTTGTGCCGGAGAAAAACCTGCATCACCTGATAGAAGCTTTCAAGAAGTTGGAAGCTGGAGATTGTAAGTTAGTGCTGGCGGGCGATACGGATTTTGAAGATGAATATTCACTGGGATTGAAAAAGATGGCGCAAGAGGCAGGCGTGGTGCTGACAGGATTCGTGAAGGGACATAAGTTGCACTCGTTGCTGACAAATGCTCGCTGTTATTGCCTGCCTTCATCGCACGAAGGGTTGCCTATTGCATTATTGGAGGCCATGAGTTATCACTTGCCGGTGGTGGTGAGTAATATTCCTGCCAATCTGGAGGTAGGTCTTTCTTCTGACTGCTATTTTCATTGTGGAGATGTGGATGCTCTTGCCGCTCGATTGCAGAAGGTGATAGACGAGGATTATCATAGTGTGCAGTATGACATGGCTCCGTATGATTGGGACAAGATTGCAAAGCAGGTGATGGGAGTTTATGAGGGTTTGTTGAAATAAGAATAAAACTGATGATGATAAAGAAGTTGATTTGTGCGGCGGCATTATTGATGGTAGCAGGTTTGCAGCATACGCGGGCACAATATGTATATGGCACCACGGGGCTTCTTCACGCCCCCAGCGCGGATATGCAGCGCGACAAGACTTTTCTGTGCGGGTTTTCCTATCTGCAAGTGGCGGCTACCCCGAAGCATTGGAATTATGACACGTGGAATTACTACATAAACATCACCCTTTTTCCGTGGCTGGAAGTGGGCTATACCTGTACGCTGCACAAAATAGGATTGCCCCAGTATGGTTATTCATATAAGTTCCGCAATCAGGACCGCCAGTTTTCCGCCCGGCTGCGTGTATGGAAGGAAGGATGGTGGAAGGAGTGGACACCGCAGATTGTGGTGGGGGCGAACGATCCTTCCACCAACGATGTGCTGGGCGACCCCAATAAGGACGATTATGGTTTTACGGGTACGTCTTCGGTGGGTAACGGACACTGGAACCGCTATTACATAGTTGCCACCAAGCATTTCGGGGTGAAGAATGTGGGGGAGTTGGGGATGCACTTCGGTTATGTCTATAACAAGCGGCTGGATTATCACCGGAACGGACCTGTGGCGGGGGTGAATTTTCAGTTTGCCCTGCCGGCTACCTCTTTTTGGATGAAGGCTGTGAATGGGCTGAATGTGATAGCGGAATACGATAGTTATTCGGTGAATTGTGGTATCGGGTATAACTTTTGGAAGGATTATATTAGTGGTGTGGTGGAACTGACCCAATGTAAGTATCCCAGTGCAGGGATGGTATTCAGGATACATCTGAAATAAGGGATGATGTATGGCAAGAAACGACGGTCTCCGTGACTACCAGCAGGAGATGAAGCTCCGCCTCTTTGAAGAGTGGGAGCTTCACCGGAGTGTGATGGTACAAATGCCTACAGGCACGGGAAAGACACATCTGCTGGCTGCGGTGGTGAAAGAGTTTCTCTGTGGTGGCGGTGTCGGTATGCGGGTGTGGATAGTGGCACACCGCAGGGAGCTGGTGGAGCAGATAGAGGAAACCGTAGCCCGGTATGGAATGGGAAAAGAACCGGACAAGTCGGCAAAGAACGGAAGGACGGGGAAAGACAGTATGCCGGAAGAATCCGGGAGGGTGAGGGTATTTTCCATCCAGTGGTTGTCACGAAACCGGAAGATTATGGACGGACAGCCGGATTTGATCGTCATTGACGAGGCGCATCATGCCCTGGCGGAAACCTACCGGGAGCTTTGGAAGAGATATCCGGAGGCGAGGAAACTGGGCATGACTGCTACTCCCTGCCGGCTGAACCGCAAGGGATTCACGGATTTGTTTGATACCCTGATTACCTCATGGAGCATTGCGGAATTTATCGGGAGGGGCTGGTTGTCGTCCTTTGACTATGTGTCCATCCGTGCGAACAGCAGGGAACAGCG
>NZ_JAVHZY010000036.1:0-41285 GCF_031119655.1 Phocaeicola sp. GP0067 | reverse complement strand
TGAAGTTCTTCATGTTCAGACTGGCTAGGCTATACGCTTAAAAGAAAGCTTGCCAACCCGGAAAATCCGCTGACCCGTTCTTCATTCTGAAGACAAAACTTCTCCTGAAACGGGTATTCGGAAAAGAGACGGAAATGCGTACCCTGCTCGGTACAATGAACGAAGAAATAGAAAAAATGAAAAAGGCAGTAAACATAGATTATGCGCCTGTAACTTTAGACAAGTCGGACAAGAAAGTAGGTTTATCATTTTTATAGACGATATGTTTGGAAAGGAATAAACCGCTGATAATTTCCATTATATCAATCAGATTTGTTTTGTCTGCCAAATAAAGAGGGGAAAAAGGTTGTTTGTTAAAGTGTGATTTGAATTGCTCCGGGTACTTGATACGCCATTCCACAAGGCGTATTTCATTGTTCAGTAGCCCAATCGCTTCATCAATGGGATACAAATAAGGCATTTTTTTCTTGCTCAAACCGTACATGATACGATTTAAGTCTATGTAATCCGAATGAAAAATAGCGTAATAAAACGCTATTATCCTGTTCGCTGATACTGAAATCAGCCAAATGAATAGCCAATTCCTCAATAGCTTCCATAAACTCTGATACCGAAAACTTTACGTTGTGAGCATTCCGATAATAATCGAAAGAAACTCAAATCTGATATTTTGTTCATACAATAGAAATACTAAATGTTTTTTTATTAAGCACATATATTTGTCATCCCATTAAATAGCATTCAAGTGAAGCTATTGAATAAAAAACATTCCCAGCATTGTGAGCTTCTAATTTTTGTGCATCTAAGCAAGAAGTTATCCATGAAGCAGATAAACATCGTATTCCAACTTCCCTACAAGACACAATATCTGAAACTGTATCACCTATATATATCATTTCATCCGGTTGTAATTTATAATCTGCGAGCAGTTCCCTAAAATTCTCTGCTTTATTATTTTTGAAAGGATTTCCAGTTTTTACTTTATCAAAACACGTGTCCATATTAAATTGACGTAATGTTATCGCACAGCTCTTTTCTCCTTTTCCTGTAACCAAAGCAATAAGAATAGATTTCTTTTTTAACTTCTCAATCAGTTCTGTTATACCGTCGAAAGGACGAGGGCACATTATATGCATTTGTTCGTATATCACGTAGAAGTCATCCAAAGCATTTTCCCAATTATAACCAACAAGTTTTTTTATCATCCCTTTTTCATTTAGTCCAAAAGTTTCTAAAATATCATTTTCGGATACATCATTAAGAGTAACATAGGGAGTTACTGCCTTTTTTAAGGCTTTGAGGCACATGGGAATTGTATCTCCGATTGTACCGTCTAAGTCAAAGGCTACTAATTTAATCATAACCTTACATTTGATTGATTTTCCGTATCACCCGGCAAGGATTTCCTACCGCCAAGCTATTTGCCGGAATATCTTTGGTTACAACACTTCCTGCACCAATCACACATTTTTGCCCTATTGTCACTCCCGGTAAAATAATTACTCCACCGCCAATCCAGCAGCCATCCTCTATCATGACAGGGAGGGCAAAAGTTCGACGGACATACTTACAGCCATCCGGGGTTTCTGTCAATACAAGTCGTTCATTAAACTCTACCGGGTGAGTTGCCGTATAGATTTGTACATTAGGTGCTACCAGCACATTGTTCCCTATGGTAATCTTATTGCAATCGACAAATGTACAACCAGTATTTACGGTGACATTATCACCGATATGTATATTGCATCCATAATCACATATAAACGAATGACCGACAGAAACATTTGCGCCTATACTTCCAAACATTTCCTTTAGTACGGCATATTTTTCAGTCTTTTGTTCATACGGCAAAGAATTATATTTCATCAACAAGTGATGAGCTTTACTTTTCAAATCCATAAAAAACGGGTCGTGGCAATCATACCATTCACCTGCCAAACATTTTTCCATTTCAGTTTTCATAAGCTATAATTTTAAATATATTGCAAAGTTATACCGATTTTTCGGCTAATTTTAGGTATTATTTTTCGTTATTTTGGTATTAATCCGTTTTTTAGGGCTATATTTATGGCATGAAAAGAGAAAACCTACATCAACCATTCGAAATTAGTTTTAGCGAGCTTGACGAATCCTTGCTAAAAGAGCATGAACATACCTTTTTTGAATTAGTATATATTCTTTCAGGAACAGGCATCCAATGGATTAACAACAATATGTTTCCTTATCATGACGGACATTTGTTTATGATTACTCCCGGAGATACGCATTCTTTCGAAATCCATACAACAACTAAGTTTGTCGACATCAAGTTTAACGACATATATATACATTCTTCTGTTTTCGGTGCTGAAAATATCCAAAGACTGGAGTTTATTCTTCAACATGCTAATCATCAACCCGGTTGTATACTAAGAAATAAAGTAGATAAGCTATTGGTGAAACCCATGATTGAAGCGATTATCAGGGAATATATTAACCGAAATTTATACAGCAAGGAGATTATAACACAAATAATTAATACGATTATTATTGTGGTAGCACGCAATATCGCAATGTTCTTGCCTGAACAGGTGGATGAATGCTCTGAGGACAAATCGCTTGACATATTGCAGTATATTCAAGCAAACATCTATAAAACAGGTAAAATCAGAGCAAAAGATATAAGCCAACATTTTGGCATTTCGGAGAATTATTTAGGACGATATATCAAAAAACATACTAATGAAACTATGCAGCAATACATTTTAAACTACAAACTAAAGTTAGTAGAAAATAGATTATTACATAGTCAAATGAGAATTTGTGAAATCGTTGAAGAATTGGGATTTACCGATGAAAGCCATCTTAATAAGTTTTTCAAAAAGTATAGAGGATGCAGCCCCTCTAATTTCAGAAAGAACAATTTGAAGTAAACCATATATATATCCTTGTTTTTAGAGTTATTAAAACAATAGAAATGACTATTTTTGCATTATATTTATAGATGTCTATGACAAATACAGAAACCATACAATCACTTATCGATAGCGGAGAAGGCTATAATGTAGAGTTTAAAGTTCGTGTACCTTTAAAAGTTCGTGAACTAACAGAGGAAATTTGCGCTTTCGCTAATGCTGACGGAGGATATTTGCTTATCGGCGTAGATGATAACGGACAGATTATTGGTACAGGTTTGGAAAATGACAAACGTTCAGCCATTCAAGGCTCTATCAGTGAAATATCTCCAGCTCTCCATTGTGATATGTATGCGGTAAATATCGAGGATAAGACAGTTTGGGTAATTGATGTTCCATCAGGGAAAGATAAACCTTATATATTTTCCGGTTCTATCTTTGTGCGTGAGGGAGCAAACTCACAGAAACTTCGTACTGTCGAAGAAATGCGCAGTTTCTTTCAGGAATGCAACAAAATATTTTTTGATGCTATCCCTTGTTCGTGGTTCAACATTTACACAGATGCAGATGAACAAGCGATAAAAGACTTTCGCACGGAAGCAAAGCTAAGTCCATCGACTGCCAACAAACAGATATTTGAGAATTTGGAACTGTTTACGGATAACGGAGTAGCCAAGAATGGAGCAGCCATGTTCTTTGGGAAACAACCTGAACGAAAGTTTCCACACGCAGTAACAAGATGTGTCCTTTTCAAAGGAACAACCAAAGTATATATCATTGATGATAAAACCTTTGGCGGTCCACTATACCAACAATATTTGCAGGCTATGGCATGGCTAGAAAGTAAACTGCAAGTAGCTTATAAAATTGAGGGAGCAGGACCAAGAGAAGAAATTTGGGAAATTCCTCTTACTGTGTTTAAAGAAGCCATTATTAACGCTCTCTCACATCGTGATTATTACGAACAGGGAGCAACCATTACAATAGAAATGTTTGATGACCGAGTAGAGGTTTCTAATCCCGGAGGGCTTTTGCCTATCGTAGCTAAAGATTTCGGACACAAGAGCATGACACGCAACCCATTAATCTTTGGATTGTTTACCCGTATGCATTTGGTTGAAAGGGTGGCATCCGGCATTCCCCGTATGCAAGAAGCTATGAAAGAAGCCAATCTTCCTGAGCCTGATTTTCATACGGACGGGATGTTTACGGTTATATTCAAAAGAGGTATCAGTATCAAGAATGATACTGTAAATGATACTGTAAATGATACTGTAAATAGCAAGGAGAAAGAAGTTTTAAAGATAATCCAGAAATATCCTGGACTCAATTCGTCCAAGATTGCAGAATTAATAAAGAAAAGTATTCCAACAGCAAAACGCCACTTAAATTCTTTAGTTAAATCAGGTTTAATTGAGTTTAGGGGGGCACAAAAAACGGGGGGGTATTATATTATAAATCAACAGTAAGCTACATTATCATAGCATTATTAATCAATATAACTGTTTGGCATATGAATACTGATGAAACAATCAATAAAGAGGAGTTGACTTTGCAAAACACTCCTAAAGCAGTAAATTATCTTATAAATGAAATTGCTGAAATGAGAGTTTTACTTGAACATATAGAGTCACAATTAGGTTTAGGGGTTGATAAGCACAGACCTATAAATATTGAAAAAGCATGTCAAATTCTAAATCAAACTAAAAATGGCATCAATAAAATGGTCAGAAACCGAACCATACCTCATTATATACAAGGAAACAAAGTTTATTTCTTTGAGGACGAATTAATTAAATGGGTTGAGAAGGAACGTGTTGCTACTCTACAAGAAAAATATACATCAAAGAGAAACTACTAATACTCAATCAGTATGGAACTGACACGCAAAGAATTATATGACTTAGTATGGTCTGAGCCAATGACAACCATATGTAAACGTTTTGGTCTTTCAGATAATGGTTTAAGAAAACGCTGTAAATCGATGAATATACCCACACCACCTTTGGGGTATTGGGCAAAACTGAAATATGGTAAGCAAGTCACACCTCTACCGTTCCAACAAGAGGAAACAAACGCAACTCAATCAACAACACTTCAAGAAGCCAAAGAACCTAAAGTAGAAATGGAGAAATCCGTAAATCCATACAAGCAACGTGAACTGGAAATTTGCAGTGGTGATATTTCATGCTTTAAGGTTCCAGAAGTCTTATATGCTAAAAATCCTCTAATAATCGACACAAAAGAAAAATTCAGACAGCGATCAGAAAATCAATATTTAAAGAAAAATCCCTATAAAAGTAAAATAAGAGAAACGTTAGACCTCTATGTTTCTGAGAATATGCTAGATAGAGCACTATCTATTTTTGATACAATTATAAAAGGCTTAATTTTTAGAGGACATAGTATTAAATGCAAAGACAATCAGACCTATGCCATTGTTGATGGTGAGGAAATTCAAATAAGATTAACTGAAAGAAAAAAGCAAAATCCTAATAGCAGTAATCGCTGTGATAACAATAATAATATCTTTTCTGGCGAATTACAGTTTTATATTTATCATAGTTCGAGCTTTCATAGCCCAACACTAGTTCATGATACGGCTTATACTAAAATCGAAGATAAAATAATTAGTATAGTAGCATACCTAGAGATTGAAGCAGATAATAGAAAGACAGAACGTATTGAAGCAGAAGAGAGAGAAAAGCGACGTAAAGAAGAAGAACGAAAAAGAGAAGAATTCGAAGAAGAGAAAAGAAAAGAGCTAGAAGACTTTAAAGACCTATTATACTCTGCTGAACGTTTTCGAAAAACTAATATTTTAAGAGAATATATTAATGCATTTGAGAACCATGCAATTGAAGATGGTGAAACTGATGATGAACTGCTAGCAAAGATACAATGGGCTAGAGAGAAAGCTGATTGGCTTGATCCTTTCATAGCTAAAAAGGACAATTATCTCAATTCTTATGATATGGATCGAATATTACAGGCTGCTGTTCCAGAACGAAGCTATCGCAATTCAGGGTACTCTTTTTGGACTAAACCTTATTGGAAGAAAAAACGATAACCGTATTCAAATTATGAAGAGCAAAATATTGCTTTCATATAATAATACTTATCTTTGCATTCAGAAATCGTACCCAAGATACAAACTTGTGTTGAACGGTGCAAAGCTGTGAAAACCTTATTCAAGGGACTTACATCGTAGCAAAGATACAACTTACTGAAAGATAGTGTCATAACAACCCGTTTTCGGTTGCTGGTAGCACCACCTTGAAGAAAAAAAGACAGTAAAATCCTGATTCCCGGAATCAGGATTTTTATTTTCTCACAAAACACAAAATACGGCAATATAGACTGGATGACGAGGTATACGAGCTTTCCGCTCGATTATAACTTTATCCACTTCTGACCTGCCTCCATATTTGATTAAGTCTTGGAGCAAAACTACTCCTTCCCGATATAAATCCCAATTTGATGCATATTAAAAAAACACTTTATACTTGAAGCATAAAGCTGGATGAATTCATCTTTATAGAGTTCCCGAACATCTTCGGGAGCATCATCAAGAGTATAAGCAAAAAGATTCTTACGCAAAGATTCCATATACCTGCCCACATCTTTTCCTGCGTATAGCTAGCAGGATTTAGTTTGAATATATTTTCTCCGCTAAATGCAAGAAAGCGGTTCTGAAGTTGTTTATCATTCACACATTCTTTATAAACTCGTCAAATCACCTCTAAGCTTCTACTACAACAAGTCTATTTTAGGCTGCAATATTCTCAAACTTATATAATATACATCTTAATCATCGACGAACGGCAAAAAGTTCAGCTTCAGTTTCCCAAGTACCATCCGGACGTTTTACCATACGTTGCCAACGGAATGAAGTCGTTGTAATTTCTGAAAACACCCACTGTATATTCTTCTCATTAATTTCCGTCTGAACAATCCTGTTTCCTTCTCTTTTTCCTTCCAGTTGTGTAGCCCCTCCTAATTCCGTATATAAAATATCCCATGCCTCTGTATTAGGATTATACATACGTACCGCAGTCGCATAAGCTGCATCCGGTTGATAATCTTTAATCCGTGCCTTACGCGAAGGGCAAATAAACACATCTTGAATTGCAGTCCCTTCCAGCACCCAAGCGAATATCCACTCTCCCTGAACATGTCTTTCGCCTGTTGTACCTTGGTTATCAACCCATTCAAAATCCCATTCACCGACAAACTGTCCATACAGGTTATCTTTTTCCGGTATCAAATTGCTTTTCCCTTTTGACACTAATACATTTATAAATTCTCCCATACTTTATTTACTGACTCTAGATTAGACAAATATAAGATTTATAATTAATAATCACTAATATTGAAGCAATTATCTGTATGCAATATCCATGTCGAAAGCAAACAGATGCATAGTATAAAATACGGGCTTCCCTACTCCCAAACAGATTTTTTATATTACACCCCAAAAACATTTCATTTACAAACTTATTGCAAAAAAAGTATTTGGCCATTAAATCTCAATTATTCAAGAAAGAAGTACCGATAAAAAGTCTTTTTTCCCTATATTTGCTAGGCTGAAAAAAATGTCATTAACTCAATTAATATGAAAAAACTATCGTTTATTATTGTATTTGTATTCCTGTCCATTCTTTTTGTACAGGCACAGCAAGCAAAGTATGTATTTTATTTCATCGGAGATGGAATGGGTGTTAACCAAGTTTTAGGAACAGAGATGTATCGTGGAGAGTTGGAAGGCAAAATTGGTGTGACTCCGTTATTATTCACCCAATTTCCTTATGCAACCATAGCCACTACTTTCTCGGCAACCAACGGAGTGACAGATTCGGCCGCTGCAGGAACAGCACTTGCTACGGGAAACAAAACAAAAAATGGCGCATTAGGTGTGAAAAAGGATCTGGAAACCAAAGTTAACAGTGTTGCTTCTTGGGCAAAAAATAAAGGTTGCCGTGTAGGTATCAGTACCAGTGTCAGCGTAGACCATGCCACACCGGCTGCTTTTTACGCACACCAAGGACAAAGAAGCAGCTATTACAACGTGGGTCTGGATTTGATTGATGCCAACTTCGATTTCTATGCAGGATCAGACTTTTTAGATCCCACCAACAAAAAAGCCGCCGGTTCAAATTCAGAAAGTCTGTACACACTGGTGGACAAAGCCGGATATACCATAGCCCGTGGCTACAAGGACTATCAGAAAAAAGCAAAAAAATCGGACAAACTGATTCTCTTACAACCTGCGACAGCAACAGACAATAGTGCTATCCCCTATGCTATCGATCGAAAAAAAGGCGATATGACTTTAACTGAAATCACCCGTGCCGGAATCAATTTCCTGTCTAAAGATCTATCAAAAGGGTTCTTCCTGATGGTTGAAGGAGGTAAAATAGACTGGGCTTGCCACAGCAACGACGCCGCTACCGTATTCCACGAAGTAATGGATATGGACAATGCCATAAAAGTTGCTTACGAATTCTATGAACAACATCCTGATGAAACCCTGATTGTAGTAACAGCCGACCACGAAACCGGAGGAATCGTTTTAGGAAAAGGTCCGTATACTTTGAACCTGCAAGCTTTAAAATCACAAAAAGTAAGTGAAAGCGGATATACTAAAATTGTAAACGAATTAAGAAAAAAATACAAGAATCAAGTACCTTGGGAAGTTATCAAGCAATCATTGAAGGATAATTTCGGATTTTGGGATAGTATTCAATTGAATGAAAAGCAAGAAGCATCCCTGAAGAAAGTATATGATGAATCATTTAGCGGTAAAGAGATAGATTTGACCAAAAGTGAATATCAACAAGACGAACCTTTGGCAGCTGAGGCCAAAAGAATTCTGGATGACATCGCTCTGGTAGGTTGGACCAGTGGTGGGCACTCTGGAGGTTATGTACCCGTATTCGCTATCGGAGCCGGCGCCCAACTATTCCAAGGTCGCATTGACAATACCGAAATTCCGGTAAAAATAGCAGAAGCTGCTGGTTATCCCAACAATTAATCAAAAGCAAGATAGTGCGACAAACGTTCCAAGTCTTTCTCAGTGAATTCCTCATACAAGGATAACTGGGAAAGACTTTTTAATTTTCCCTTTTTCCTCCTATATTCTATAATTACCTTTGCCTGATAAAAATTCATATAAGGATGAGAGCGAAGTTTGTCAAGCCCGGCCTTATTGGCATTTATCCGATGAATTGGTGCATTTCCGAGTTTAAACCATCTCAACATATCCTCATCTACATAGTTCACTTCCTTCAACTGAGCCATATCATAAAAACCTCCCAAACGTTTCCGGTAAGCCACAATCATGCGTGCAATGCCACTGCCTATTCCCGGAATCTTTTTCAACTCGGTAGTGTCCGCTTCATTCAAATCGACTAAAGTTCCTTCCGGATATTTATAAACCGCCAACGTATCTTTCTCCGCCTTTTTGATAAAGTGCAATGTATCCTGTTTCCGCCGAAAAGCCTCTGATATCTGGATATAAGGTTTTAACATATTAAATTTCTCGGACGACAAGCCATAAACACGAGAGAAATCATCCGCTGTCCTGAATTTACCGCCGGCTCTCCGGTATTGCAAAATAGTATGTGCAATAAAAGGAGGCAATCCACGTTGCAAAAATTCGATGGAATCGGCTGAATTTGGATCAAAAGCAGCCAATACCACCTCTCTTCTTTTAGGCTTATCATAGGAATATCGCAGAGATTCCTTCTCCTCCATCTCATGTACTCCGGCCAGAAAGTTTTTTATTTCTTCTATCCCCTCTTGATCCTGTTCCAAAGACTCTTCCTTTACTGGAAACAGAACCCATATACACATAAATATGAAAAGCAAAGTCAACAAAAAAAGTATAGCTCTGCGTTCGCTTTTCGAAAAATAGAAGAAGTCTTTCCACATTACAATTCTAAATTAGCCCTAATTCATTGATAAAAATCAAAATGATAGCCACAGGTGCCACGTATCTCAACAAGAAGATATACAGATTGAAAAGACCTGCTTTCAGTTTTCCCCCATTGGTCAATTCTTCATAAGAAACGGAACGTTTCAAATACCATCCTACAAAGATACATACCAGCAAGCCACCCAAAGGAAGCATTATTTTTGCAGTGACAAAATCAAGTAAGTCAAAGAATCCCTTATCAAACAGCGTATATTTCTGCATAACTCCCAATGACAAGGAAGAAATGACTCCAATTATAATGCACCCGAAAGTGACCAATCTAGCAGCACGGCCACGAGTTAAATTGAATTCCTCGTGCAGAAAAGCCGTCACCACTTCATGTAGAGAAATAGTAGAAGTCAATGCAGCCAAAGCCAACAAGACATAGAACATCACCGAGAAAATATAAGCTAATATCGGCACACCGCTAAAAGCTTGCTGAAAAACATTAGGCAATGTAATAAAAATTAATGATGGTCCCGCATCCGGCTGGATACCTACAGAAAAGGCCGCCGGAAAAATAATCAATCCGGCCAAGACAGCCACAAAAGTATCAATCACACCGACACTCAGAGCCGTATTTCCCAGTTTGGTTTCTTTCCCAAAATAAGAAGCATAGGTTGAAAGACATCCCATTCCCAAACTCAAGGAAAAGAACGCCTGCCCCATAGCCCCTAAGAAAACATCTCCGTTCACTTTACTGAAATCAGGCTTCAGCAGAAACTCCAAACCTTTTTCCGCATTGGGAAGCGACAATGAGCACCCCACCAAAACTACTATCAGTACAAACAAAACAGGCATCAGCACCTTCGAAGATTTCTCTATTCCATCTTTCACTCCCTTTACTATAACAAAATGGGTGGCCAATAAAAAGATGACCAGCCAGATAAGCGGACGAACAGGGTCCTTCGAAAAACTCTGGAAAGCAACCACAAAATCTTCCGGCTTCTTATCTGCAAAACCATTCATTCCCGCTTCCAATATATATTCCAAAGTCCATCCTGCCACTACCGAATAATATCCTAGAATAAGAAAACCGGCCAAAACCCCCAAATATCCCAACCACTTCCAATGAGTTCCGGGTGCCAAAACCTTATAAGCACGTCCCGTACTTGCTTTTGAATGACGACCTACTGTGAATTCGGCAATCATAATAGGCATTCCCAACATAAAAACACACGCCAAGTATACTAAGATAAATGCCGCACCTCCATGATTTCCCGTTTCATAGGGAAACCTCCATATATTACCAAGTCCTACAGCCGAACCTGCCGCCGCCAGAACAGCCCCAATCTTACTTCCGAAATTTACTCTTTCGCTTTTTTGCATAAAAAACTATCAAATTATTATAAATCAACACTGGTTAGCCTGCAAAAGTATAAAATTAATCGTACTTTTGCGACGAATCACAAAAAAATTAAAGTATGCTATATTATTTTAGAAAATATCCGGTATCCTTGATCATTGTAGCTATCATCTTTTATCTTTCCTTTTTCACTCCTCCTAAAACAGATGTGGAAGAAATCCCCTACATAGACAAAGTAGTGCATATATGCATGTATGGAGGACTCTGTTTCATTTTATGGATAGAATACCTGAGGAATCATAAGGCCATCAATTGGAATCATGTAATATGGGGAGGCATCATAGCTCCTGTAGCTATGAGCGGGTGTATCGAACTGATGCAAGCTTATTGCACAGATACCCGCAGCGGTGACTGGCTGGATTTTCTGGCAAACAGCATTGGAGTCGGACTAGCCGCCTTAATAGGATATTACTTACTTCGCCCCCTTATATGGCGTAAATCCTAAAAAGAAACGCCGACGATTCTTCGCGAACAGTCGGCGTGATGATAAAAGTCAAAGTTATATAATAAAGATAGAGAGTCAACTTAACGGAAATCTTTCAGATCATTCTGCAACCTCTGACGAGTGAAAAAGATACGGCTTTTCACTGTTCCCAACGGAAGTCCCAGTTTTTCGGCAATTTCCCTATATTTAAATCCTGATACATACATAGCAAACGGCACACGGTAATCTTTAGGCAACGCATTCACGATACGATGTATCTCTTTCAAATCATAAGCACCTTCTGTAGAATCGAATCCTGAGTCCTGTGGAAGATTCAAATGGAACAAGTTATCTGTCTGATCGACGAAAGTCTGATCACGCACTGTTTTACGATAATTATTTATAAATATATTACGCATGATGGTGTACATCCATCCTTTAAAATTCGTATCTGGAGTAAACTTCTCTTCGTTGTCCAAAGCTTTAAGTGAAGTTTCCTGCAACAAATCATTAGCCTCTTCTCTGTCAGCTGTCAATTTAAATGCAAAGCGAAATAATTCGGTTTGTATACTTAGTAAATGCTGTGTAAAGTCGACTGTCTTCATATTAATCTATTTTTAAATTGTTATTTTCTGTTTTTGCTTTCTGCTGCAATATTAACGACTTCTCGCAAAAGTCACGACAGAAAAACTAACAACAAAGGGGGTATAAACTATCAAATAACAGTTTTTACCCCCTAAATTAACAGTTAACAGGTGGTTTCGTTTTAACTTTTAATTAGCCGGTATCCCTCCACCGGTTCCAGCATTACCTCCTCCACTTTTCAAATCATCATTATTAATGCTTCGCGCAGCTTTTTTTACCTGAGCCTTCAACTCCCCAAAACGCCAACTGATATTAAATCCATAATAACGCATCGGAATTCTGGTAGCAGTAGAAGAGCAGAAAGTAGGAGTATTGATGTTATTCTTAAAAGTAATATATTTATTAAATAAATTGGACGAGTTAAGAGATATAGTCAGCCTCTTTTCCTTCAAGAAAGAACGACTGAGCCCTATCGCATAATAATAGAAAGAGGAACTTTTACCTTGCAAAGAGATATGCGGAGTACCACCCCCTCCGTTCAGACTCAGACGCAGATCCCAAGGCAGAGTCTGCTGGAAGCTTCCGAAGACATTTCCTTCCCAGCCATGATTCTTTAAATCAAGCCCTGAACTTCTATAATCCACATAAGCTCCCCGTCCATTGATATTAAAGCGGGTTTTAGGAGACATATTCCAGTTCAAGAACAAAGACAAATTAATATTCTTACTTTTTCCTATATTATCATAGGTAGAATTCATCACACCATCTTTTATAAAAGAGTATTGCTCTATACCATTATTGACAAAAGAATAATTAGCACTGACATTTACATTAAATTTCTGCGAGAAACTACCGAAAGTAACACTAAGCGAATGGGCCTTTTCACTTTCCAAATCAGGATTACCGTAACTGATCGCAGTAGGGTTGCTGGTATCAGTAAACGGATTCAAAAACCAAATACCCGGCCGGCTGATACGCATATTATAAGATGCCCTCAAACTTTGAGTAGGAGCCAATTGGTAAGAGAACATCAAGGATGGAACCAAATCATCAAACTGAGCATCAAACTTCTCATCCTTATTTTTATAATCCGCATCCATAAATGTATGCTCATAGCGAATTCCCGCCTTTCCACCGAGTTTTTTGTACTTCAGCTGATAGCCCAAATAAGCAGCCAGAATATCCTGCTTATGATCATATTGCGTACTCATATCCTGATCATACTTATATTCTCCGGTTTTATCGGCCAGATAATATTTACCATCACTTTTACTTCTACGAAAAATATACTTTATACCAGTTTCAATGCTGTGTATCGAATTTATCGGATTGGTATAGTCCAATTGAGCCGTATGCTCTTGTGTGCTGGCATCATTTTTAAAATATTGGTTTTGCAAAAGATAAGGAACATTCAACGTATCCTCATAATCCGTATTCGCTTCACTGTTATTGGGGGAATGGCTAAAACGATAAGAGAAAGTAAGAAGTTCCCCTTTCTTTTTAAACGAATGCTGATAATCCATGTTGCCTCCCACTTCGCCAAAGCCCGATTCATTATTCCCCAAAGAACCGTAACCGTAAACCGGATTACCGGCATGATTCGTCATCTGGGTATTTCCAATCCTCTTATTCGTAAAATTGCCAGTCATCAGATTCATAGAAAAACTAATCAGATTCAAAGTGTCAATCTCATAACTTCCTTCCAGACTGCCAAATTGAAAATTGCCATAGCTCTTGCTTCTTCGATGCGACTCCAAAAATTTATTTTCCTGAGACGTGAAATCCTCACGATATGAATCTTCAAATCCCTTTTGAGATCCCTGGTAGTTATAAGAATAATTACCGGTAACAGTGAACTTGCCCGACTGAACCGTACCATAACCGCCACCATACACACGCATATTGCTTGCACCACCATTCAATGTCACCGTATATCCTTCCATTCCAGCTCCTATAGTGATAATATTCAAGATGCCCGCCACCCCTTCCGCGTCATATTTAGCCCCAGGCTCGGTGATAACCTCTATAGATTTAATGGAATTGGCCGGCATACTCCGCAATACCTCGGTAGGATTATTGCTCATCATGTTATTCGGCTTGCCATTAACATGCACTTTAAACTTACTGCTACCGTTTACTTGAATTTTATCCTCTCCATCTACAGTCACCAGCGGAACTTTACGGAGCATTTCAAGAGTCGTATTGGTTTTAGAATCCGGATCATCCTCTATACTATACGTCACTTTGTCTATTTCCGCCTTTACCAAAGGTTTCTGCGCTACCACCTCCACTCCTTTCAACATTTCAGTCGCTTCTGCTATCAGAATCTTACCCAAATCAACATTCCTACGATTTGCCGATATCGAGAACTCCTTCTGTACAGGAGACTTTCCTACAGAAGTAAAATGAATGAGATAAGTCCCCGGCACGGCAAGCCGTTCGTCAAACCTGCCGTCCGCTCCTGTCACAGCCAGTTTCACCGGCTTTGCAGGATTGTTCTTCAATGAAATACGGATTGTAGAATACGGTTCCCCTTCATTAGACAAAGAATCTAATAAGACTCCCTTGACTGAGAACTGGCCTTGGACAGCCTTTTGCGCCTTCGCCGTAAATGACAAACTTGCCACAAGCAAGATAATGCCCCATAAAATGTTGTGTTTCATATATCAATAATGAGTTTATGTTTGTTGCAAAGGTAGGTAAACGATAGCAAGTAGTTTATTTTCAGACGTTAAAGAAGCCTATATATTATCTACCAGCGAGTATAAGGATTCTTCATTAAAAAAGAATTATAATAACGAATATCTCCCGTTACCTCTTTTTCGATGAAATGGGGCTTTTTGAACAATTCGTCCTCACTATTCAATTCCACTTCCGCTACAGTCAAGCCTTCATTCTCACCATAAAACTCATCCACTTCAAAGATATGCTCTCCACTTTTCACCAAATACCGGATTTTATCAATCACCCCAGGCTCACACAGTTTCATCAACTCTTCGGCCTCTTGCAAACTGATCTCCTTCTCCCACTCATAACGACTTGTACCGGAGTCATTGGAAGCCCCTTTGATAGTAAGATACCCTTTATTATCCCGAATACGCACCCGGACAGTTCTTCCACGAGCACTACAGATATAACCTTGCACAATATGACTATGTGCATAAGCCTCTAGTTTATAACTGTCGTCCTTTACTAAAAATTTTCGTTCTATTTCTTGTCCCATAGCGTTTTAATATATAAAAAAGCCCCGCAGAGAATAACCTCAGCAGGACTTCACTATTTATTTTCCGTTTTTATCCATACATGGCATAGCCTACCATAATAACAAGGGCTAATACAATTAATCCGATGAACAGACCTTTTACAATCCTATTTGCTTTCTCTTCTTCCCGCTTACTATAAGCAGCTTTCTTATTCTTTCCCATAAGTATTTCATTTTTAAGATTAAACCATCTCTTTTGAATATCCCAAAAGTACAAAGTTTCTAGAAGAAAACAAATAAATTACGAAGAATTTACTAATTCTCCGAACCGGAAAACTCCATCAAGTATGCCTTGATAAAGCCATCAATCTTTCCATCCATCACTCCGTTCACATCCGAAGTTTGAAAATTAGTACGATGATCCTTCACACGACGGTCATCAAAGACATAACTGCGTATCTGTGATCCCCATTCAATCTTCTTCTTGCCTGCCTCCACCTTGGCCTGTTCTTCCATGCGGTGCTGCAATTCCTTATCATATAAAATTGAACGCAACTGTCTCATCGCATTTTCCTTATTCTTCGGCTGGTCACGGGTTTCAGTATTCTCAATCAAGATTTCCTCTTCCTCACCGGTATACGGATCTTTATATTGATAACGCAGACGTACTCCTGATTCCACCTTGTTCACATTCTGTCCGCCGGCCCCTCCCGAACGGAAAGTATCCCAAGACATACGGGCAGGTTCAATTGTCACTTCAATACTATCATCCACCAACGGCGTTACAAACACAGAAGCAAAAGAAGTCATCCGTTTCCCCTGAGCATTATAAGGAGACACGCGCACCAAGCGGTGGACTCCATTCTCACCTTTCAGATAACCATATGCAAAACTGCCCTCAATATTCATAGTCACCGTCTTGATTCCGGCCTCATCCCCATCCTGAAGGTTAGCCACGCTCACTTTATAGCCATTGGTCTCCGCCCAACGCATATACATACGCATCAGCATGGAAGCCCAATCCTGACTTTCAGTACCACCGGCACCGCAATTAATTTTCAATACACAATCCATTTGGTCGGCCTCCTGGCGAAGCATATTCTTCAGTTCCAATGCCTCCACCGCAGTGACAGCCTTTTGATACGCTGCATCCACTTCTTCTTCGGTAACCAAATCATCTTTACAAAAGTCAAAAGCCAATTCCAGTTCATCTGCCATCGTCTTTACCTCACGGTAACCGTCGATCCATTTTTGCAGATCTTTCACCTTCCTCATTTGTGCTTCTGCTTTCTTGGCATCATCCCAAAAACCGGGCGCCTGCGTACGCAGTTGTTCTTCTTCCACCTGAACCAGTTTATTTTCTATGTCCAGATATCTTTCAAGTGCCGCAGTACGTTCTTTTACGTCTTTCAGTTGCTCTATTGTTATCATCTTGAGAATTTTTGCATTTTAGGGTGCAAAGATAGTGGAAATCTATTCATTTTCCCATTATTCTTCGTACATCTTTTCTATTTCGGCAGCATAGTTCTTGTTCAGCACATTACGTTTTATTTTCAACGTATTGGTCAGTTCACCACGTTCCATACTGAAAGGATGGGGCAACAAGGTAAACCTCTTGATCTGTTCATAATGTGCAAACTGCTGCTGCAGTGTATCAATCCGCTCTTTAAACAAATCGATAATTTCCGGTTTCTGCAACAGTTCCTCCATACTTTCATAGCGAATACCTTTTTTTGCGGCATACTCTTTCACCAGTTTATATTCAGGAATTATCAAAGCAGAAACAAATTTACGTTCATCGGCAATAATAGAAATCTGATCGATATAACGGTCTACCACCAATTTGGCTTCAATGGCTTGAGGAGCGATATACTTCCCGTTTGAAGTTTTAAACAAGTCCTTGATACGCTCTGTAAGGAACAAATGCCCATCTTTTATATAACCCGCATCACCGGTATGGAACCATCCGTCTTCAGTAAACGCTGCTTTCGTAGCAGCTTCCTTTTTATAATAGCCATGAGTGATTCCCTCACCACGTAGCATTATTTCGTTATTCTCCCCTATTCTGACCTGCACATGAGGCATGATACGCCCCACCGAACCAACCACATGGTCATTATCATTCTCACAAGCAACCGTTGCAGTAGATTCCGTCAATCCATAACCGGCTACCATATTAATTCCCACCGACAAAACAAACTCCTGTACAGCCGGCGGAATAGCCGCACCGGCAGTAGGGAAGAAACGCCCGTTTTCAATGCCAATAGTCTTTTTCAACAAGCTATAGATCGTTTTCTCATAAAATTTATATTTCATGTGCAATACAGGCGGAGGAGTCAGCCCTTTGTACACATATTCCAAATTATGTTCACGTCCCACTTTAATAGCATCCAGCATCAACTTCTTTTTCAATCCGGTTGTCTCATTGATTTTTTCTTGCACGCCGGCATACACTTTCTCCCAGAAACGGGGAACACTGCACATAGCCGTAGGACGGATCTCCTTTATTGTCTTCTGGATATCAGCAGGACGCAAGTTGATAGACAAAGTACACCCCATCGAAAGACACCAGCAAGTCCATGCACGCTCAAACACATGAGTAAAAGGAAGGAAATTCATAATCACATCCTGATCACCCAATTGAGGGAAACGTTCATCGTGTGCCGGAATGGCCGCCTCATAGCAAGAATGATGCAACATCACCCCCTTGCTGTCTCCGGTTGTTCCACTGGTATAAAGAATATTGGCAAGATCACCATTACCCGACTCTGAAGTACGCTTGTCTACCTCAGCTTGATGCGGATGCGCCTCGCCCAATTTCAGAAAGTCATCAAAATAAATGGAAGTCTGGTCCCGCTCATCACGTTTTACATCCTTGTCGAAAATTATAATCTGTTTCAGTTGGCTTCCCAGTTGCATAACCCGGAACGCCACATCATATTGCAACTGTTCACCTACAAAGATATAACGTATTTCGGCATCACCTACCATATAATGTACCTGCGCCTCGGAACTGGTAGCATAAAATGGTACAGTAACAGCCCGTACCCCAAAAGCTCCAAAGTCCACATACAGACATTCCGGTTTATTTTGAGAAAAAACTGCTATATTTTCCTGTATGCCTATACCTAATTCTATCAATGCATTCGAAACTGTTTTTACAGTTGCGGCAAACTGGTTCCAAGAAACCGGAATCCATGTTTCTGTTTTATAATCGCGGTAACGCAACGCTACACGATCACCATATTTCCCTGCCTGACGTTGTATCAGGACAGATAAGAAAGAACTACTCATTCCAAAGATTTATTTTTAATTCATCGGCAAAGTTATCGTTTAATTTGGAATTATCCTCTATAAACAGGCATTAATTTTCCCAACCAGTCAAAGAGTTAGAAGAAATCAGCCGAAAGTTTTAGTTGCATATCTAACTTAATTACCTACTTTTTTCATCACCGTTTACCACGCAAAAATAGTATCTTTGCAACACATTAAATTATTAAAATCAAGATGATTGATATAGAATATTACACTTCCGAAGCAACCACATTGCTGAATTCGTTAATCGGTATCCCCTCATTGAGCCGGGAAGAAGAAGCTGCCGCCGACTTTCTGCAGAACTATATTGAAGAAACAGGTATCATGACCGGTCGTTCGGGCAACAACATTTGGTGTATCAGTCCGATGTTCGACCTCAACAAACCGACTATTTTACTAAATTCCCACATCGATACCGTAAAACCGGTAAACGGATGGCGGAAACATCCTTTCACTCCGAAAGCCGAAAACGGAAAGATTTACGGTTTGGGAAGTAATGACGCCGGCGCCAGTGTAGTATCCTTATTTCAGGTGTACCGCCATCTCTCTACAACCGAGCAGGCATACAATCTGATCTTTCTTGCCTCATGTGAAGAAGAAGTTTCCGGAAAAAACGGAATAGAAAGCGTATTGCCCCAACTACCTCCCATCACCTTGGGCATAGTGGGTGAACCGACAGAAATGCAGCCTGCCATTGCCGAAAAGGGATTGATGGTGCTGGATGTTACCGCATACGGAAAAGCCGGACATGCCGCACGCAATGAAGGAGTGAATGCTATTTACAAAGTACTGGAAGACATTCAGTGGTTCCGTGATTATAAATTCCCGAAGGAATCCTCCCTGCTAGGCCCCGTCAAAATGAGCGTGACACAAATAAATGCCGGCACGCAGCATAATGTCATCCCCGATACTTGTACTTTCGTTGTGGATATCCGCAGTAATGAATGTTACTCTAACGAAGAACTATTCAAAGAAATAAGCGCCCGTCTAAAAAGCGAGGCGAAAGCCCGTTCTTTCCGCTTGAACTCATCTCATATCAGTGCCGAGCATCCCTTTGTGAAACGCGCGGTAAAACTAGGACGTGTACCTTTCGGCTCTCCTACTTTGTCCGATCAGGCGTTGATGAAGTTCCCGTCTGTCAAAATCGGTCCGGGAAAGTCCTCCCGTTCACATACGGCTGATGAATATATCATGGTTTCGGAAATTGAGGAAGCAATAAGGCTTTATATCGAGATGCTGGACGGACTGGTGCTGTAAACGACTTACAAAGACGCTATTTCCCCTATAGACAGACCGGTAACCTGTGCAATTACATCAAATGCAATACCGGCCTGTTTCATTTTTTTTGCATTCTTGAAGCATTCTTCCTTACGACCTTGCTCAAGACCTTCTTCAACTGGGTGGACATCACACTGTACCAATCACGGAAATTCTTCAAACTTTCCCAATACTCGCCTAATTCCTTAGGATTGAACTTAGCTATCTCGGCAGCCTCGAAAAGTTCCTTGTTCATTGCCGTGCCGAAAAGCAACTTGAAGCCGAAATCGGCATAAGGGTTGATGTATTTATCCTGTATGCCTTCTGTTCCCATATCTATCCGAGGTTTAATAAGTTATGATACAGGACAAAAGTAATCAATATACTGCAATTCCCCGTCTTAAAAGAAAGATTTAACTATCTATCATTCATAGTATTTTCTAGATAAGGTTTAATAATTCCTCATTATTCCATCTTTCAGCATATTCACTGCTTAAGTCTGCCGTGATACATTCGTGCTTATTTTCCCCTTTTTGTAAACCGATAACTCTGATGTCAGGAACAGTTTTAGCATACTTTCTTATTGTGAGTTCCAATAAAATTCCTAAGCTTATCGATTTCATATCAGGCGGATAAAACGGTTCCGCACTTTGAGCGTCATTTAAACAGGAAAAAATAACATCTATTGCCTGTTCCCACGTAATAAAAAACCGGGTAGCTTCAGGATCTGTCAATATAAGCTCCTTCCTATTTTCTAATGCATACTTCCATTTTACCAAAACAGACCCTGTAGAATGCAATACATTTCCATAACGAACTATCCTATAAGCGCAATTCGATCCGTTTATTTGCTCAAAATCCCCAAAAAGATTCTCCATAAGCAATTTAGTAGCCCCATACGTTCCTGAAACTTGAACAGCTTTATCAGTGCTTGTTGCCAGAATAAATTTTATGTTCTGTTCCTCAACAGTTATTTTAAGAAGATTCAACGTACCAAGAATATTAGTCTGAACAGCTTTCAGAGGATGTTCTTTTGCCAAAATGACATCTTTAAACGCAGCCAAATGAAATATCCCATCACAACCATTCAATGCCTTTTTCAATAAAAGATAATCTTCAACGGGGCATGGAAAGATTTGAACGCTTTTAAATTTCTCCCTCAGAGCAATCAGTTTTCCTTCATTCCTGGCTATCGCATGAATAGTATGTCCTTGGGTAATCAACCGTTCTATCAATTTCTCAGCCAAATAACCGGTAGCCCCCGTTACTGCAATGGTTCCCATACTCAAGCTATTTTTTATCATTCATCAACACATCCCTCGCAACATAAGGCTGTGGAGAAAACTCAATAGTCAACACATTCGACTCTCCTAAAGCTGTTAATGTATGGACGCACCCCGGTAAAGTCCGTACCAAATCCCCCTTTTCCCAAATCTCTTCTATTACAGCCTCACTATCATCATATTTCTGAAAAGTGGCATGCATACGCCCCTGTAAAATAAGCATATATTCCACCTTTCTAAAATGATAATGATTGCCTCTAAGAACCTTTGGGACGAATTGCAAGAATCCTATATATTTAGCGGCTTCCACCGCTGGAATTGAAGCACTCAAAGTAGTATCCTCGCCAATTACAAAACCAGTCCCCGCCTCCAGCAAGCTATAATTTTTCACATCTCCTACGGATTCCACTCTTATCAAATCCCTGACAGTTATTTCATCAAACATTTTTTTTGATTGCTCACGCACGTCAATTTTACATAATCCGGCACGATATTTTAATAAAAACAACTTATGATGAGGAGCAAGGTTCTCCAATCTCAAACACTCATCCATATCCAGCAAGACAAAAGATTCACCTTCCAAAATACGGATATCCGCTGCATCGTCCATCAAATAAGTATGATGAATATATTCCCATCTATCATAGTCTGCTCTATACTCAGACCCCAAATAGGTTATAGAACTAAAATGCACCTTTTGGGATTTCTTGTGTTCAAATTCTTCCTTCAGTTCTCTGATAATGCCATCTAGAGGGGTTTCCTCCTCCTCAAGGTAGCCAGAAACAAGAGAATAATATCCGGAGTACTCTATATCCGGGTTCTCATCTCTTTTTTGCAACAATACTCTATTATCTGTTGTAGTAATAATCACAGTAGTCGAATCCATCATCTTTTTCATCTTCATTATTGTTTAAATTTTCATTCTGTTGTATTTTCACCACACCCACGTGATGAATAATATTTTCCTTATTCAGCATATCAGTATAAATAGCATGGTTTAACACCATAATAAGCAACCAAATAAGAGACAATATGGCAAAAAAAGGTTGGGTGTATGATTTCAGCCATAACTCCCAAGACTTTTTCTCTCTTTTCAAATTAGAAGGAATCTTTGTGAAAAGTTTCACATACTCATCCGGAAAAGCCTTTTCCGCTTCACATAACATATTCTTCCAGTGCTCATGATAACTCCATAATCTCTGCATTACGTAAATAGACCATATTGAAAATGACAATCCGCCAAATGCAATAATAAATGTCAGATATTCAGAAGTTTGACATATAGAGTTAAACAAGACGGTTTCCAATCCGAATAAAGAAACATTTATTCCGAACATAATATTAAAACGGCTCCAGATACCAGCTCCTTCATACTGTAATTGACCAAGAAGGTGAGTATAATGTTCCATTAATTTAGTGTTCTGCAAGGCATCCCTATCATTTACCGCTTTTTTATTATCTACATCCGCATAAAAGTTTATACCGCATCGAACTAATTTCGTCATTATATCAAGAATCTATTTTTATAATAAAAAAGGAGAGGATATTCCTCTGTTATCAGATTCATATCCCCTCCTCGCTTGAGGTTATCAAGAAGAAAGCATATCAAATTTAAACTATACTTCCTATCTTAGCCCGAATGTTTACTGTACTTTTCTTGTTACAGTTACCTTGAATGTCTTGGTTACAACACCCCAGTCATGAGTATAAGTGATGATAAATTGAACATCATGCTCATAAACAGTACCTGTAGGTTCGCCATTCCAAGTAAGGATACCGTTAGCATAGCTGTATTCAGCCTTGTCTGCTTCAGAGATATCAACTTTAACACCTGTAGATTCAGAGTCCTTCTGATACAATGTAGCTGCAATAGGTTCTGCTTTAGCAAGATCATTGGCTCCATCATATACTACCAACTTATTACCAACAGCATCTTTCAAAGTCAAATCTGTCCATTTCTTCTTGTCAGCAGCAACTTTCAAGCCATTAATCAAATCAAAGAGATTAATTTGTTCACCAGTTGCTAATGCAGGATTGTTATACTTCAAGTCAACAACATCAGAGAATGCCAAGATCGGTGTTTGCACAGTCCATTCTTCTGTATCGAAGAGTACACGTTTAGAATCAGTATCACCTGCTGTAATATCGTAAATATCAACTTTCAGTTTGCCAACCTTAGCCAAATCTACACGTGGAGTAAATACAATCTGGTTAGTAGTAGCCCACTTGATATCACCACTCTTCATCATTTCCTGAACATAAGCGTTCTGGTTCTTTGAAGCCATATCAAATTTCACTATAGCATCTTCAGGAACAACATCATACATTTCGTCAAATACCTGAGATTGCATAATGAAGTCTGTGTAATTTGCTCCACTCTTAACCCATTCACCCATGATAATGCGGTTCTTATACTGATCCTTAATCGGACAATCGAATGTATAAGTTACAGAGAAGTCGTTGATTGTAACCTTGAACAGTTTATTCTCATACTTGTTGTAAACACCGTAAGGAGTGTTGATACCATCGGTCATCACCATATCATAGTCACTGTTCCAATCATAGTTATTATATGAATAGATTGACCCCATCAACAAATTAGCCTTCTTGATTTGTTTCTGACCAGCACCTGGTGTCAAAATTAAGAATAAAGAATCTTTATCTGCATTATTTCCACCATTCTTATAGTAGAGAACAGCTTCATTTACAATGGCATTATCTTCAAAATATTTAGCAACTTCAGTTACATCTTGATTTCGTACATTCCAGAAGGAATTGAAACATTGACTAGACTTGTTAGTATAACCTACCAACTTGTTGGCTGTGTCATATTCAGGTATATACAATTGAACAAAAGTAGAATACACCGTATTGTTATATGAAACAACATCACGTCCTTCGATAGCATTTTCAAAGTCACGAACATCCAAAGTGATAACTTGAGATTTTGCACTATTGTAAGTAAATGTGAAGTTGTCTGTAGCGTTCAACGGTTTCAAAGCAACAGTTGAGAAGTTAGGATTAACAGCAGGACGAACTGCTTTGATAAATACTACATTCTTTATCTCATAATCTTTAATTCCTTCTTCTTGAGCCTTAACAGTAGTAGTTACTTCAATAGCTGCATATTCATCAATAGCAGAAGCTTGGTTAGTTGATTTCACAGACAAGACATTATCTTTCAGTTCAAAGATACCTTGATGAGTCTTAATAGTTTGACCCTTAAAAGTGTATTCTTCATTCTGATCCAACAGTCTGAAAGCCTTTTCATAAACAATACCTGTTTCTTTTACCCAAACCTTAGCACTTTGAATATAAACATCAATAGAATCATTTACATTGTAAGTACCTTGATAGTTGAATTTACCAAAATCATATCCATCATAAGCATTCCATCCTTCAGTAATAATCTTCGGATAATTGTTACCTGTTACGGTAGTGGAAGTGAATGCGTTCTTGATATTATCAGTAGTAACATTTGTTCTTCCTACTGTAAAGTAATCAGAAGCAGAAGTGTATTGACCATACATAGTTACATCTAAAGAAGTTGCAACTACTGTTCCTTCACTTATTCCTTCATTAGGTATCATGGCAAGTTTCAATACTCCGTTTGCTAAAGTAGCCGAACCATCCATATATACCAAAGCCGGTTCTACACTACGACTCAATTTGTATGTATCAACGAACGAGAATTTAGCATTGTCCAATGAGAAATCACCTGGATAAACCTTGAAAGAAGCATAAGCAGGAACAGCTGCAAACAATTCATTATCTGTATTATATACATTATAAGCATAACAAACATCACTGGCATCATCAACAGCCTGTTTTCTGTAAACTACAGTCTGTAACCCTTTGAATGCAGAACCTTCCTGCAGCAAAGTATAGTTCTGACCGTCGATAGTCACGATTACAGTCTTGCTTTCAGCATCTACAGCAATGTTAGGAAATTCATTGTTCTGCTTCAAATCAGTAACTTTGTCACCGATCTTGATGTATTCCACACCATCCACTGTCACCCAAGACACGTTTGAACCGGCAGCTTCACCATCCTGACCTCTGGCCGGAACTTTGTTACCTTCGGTATCTTTCACATCCACCCAAGTAGCACCTTTATCTGTGCTGACCTGCCAGTAATTGCCTTCCACACGGAATTCAGGGATAACAGTAGTACCGGCTGCTCCATCTGTTCCATTCGTACCATTCTTGATAGTAATTTTGGAACCGTCAGTGAAAACCAGTTCATATCCACCGGTAACCTCATTACATGACTGAACGAATTTACCTGCCTTAATTGCCGAGTCAAGACTTGCAATGGTTTCCTTGACTTCGCTCAATTCCTTGTCGATGCGGTCAATGTCATCATCATAGTCCTTACAAGACACAAATGTTCCTGTCGAGGTCACCATTAAGGCTCCGAACAGGATTGCACTTAAAAACTTTTTGTTCATAATAGAAAAACTTTAAATTTATAAATTTAAAAAACTAAAATTGGTTATACATATTTGGTTCATTATTAATAGCTTAGCTAGTTTACTGCCTGCAAATGATGCCTCCTTCTTTCTTGAGTCTGATATGACAAAGGTGATACCCCGACAATACGGCTGAAAGCAGAGTAGAAAGCACTTTTCGAAGCAAAGCCACAACTGCAAGGCAGCTCAGTCAGCGCACAACGTCGGGAACAGAGAAGTTCTTTGGCATATTCCACACGATACGTGTTCACAAGTTCCTTCAAATTACAACCGAAGTATTTGTTCACCACATTGCTCAGATAGGTCTGGTTTGTTTCAAGCAGTGCACTCAGTTTCTTCAGAGAAAGCGAGGTGTCAAGAAATACCTGACGTATCTCAAGCTGGTACAATATACCTTTATATATATTACAATCCACCTTGCGAATGTCTGTTTCCTTTCCGGCAAACTCCTCTTTCCATTGCCGCTCGGCAGCCTTGAAAAGCAAAGTCTTCTGTCGCTCGGAAGTAGCGGTCGTGCGTTTACGTCTCAGAAATAGATATTCCATCTGCTTTATGTTGTTTTCATTTAATTATACCGCTTCAAAGACCAGATATATTCCATATATAAAAAGGTCTTAAAAACGACATTTTTGTAGATCTCTTGATAAGAGATCTACAAAAGGTATTAACACACATTATATCAACATATTACAGAGCTGTTGAAACGAAATAAAGAAGAATATAAATAAATGAGAGAACTATTTTTTTATATAAATTCCTATTTTTTTTGCCAAAAATGTATTAGTTCTCAAAACTTTGCTTATTTTTGCACAGAAAATATATATCTCTTATCAAGAGATATATAAATCGGTTCATGTAAAAGCGAAGCATAACAAACTGAAAAACAGAAGATTTCCTCTTATAAAGAGTTCATGTTAGCTTTAAAAGAAGAAAAGTTCATCCTTTTAACTTTTTTTATTTCATCAAAGAGAAAACCGCCAACCAGCTTTTTTAAAAAGTTCTACTATAAAAGTCCGGGAGCATTTGGGATTATTGTGGAAATAACAATAGATCGGGCCCTGTTGCATAAACCTTTTCTATCTCCTGATTAAACCTTTTTATACGGATGTATTCTATCTCCATAGCCTTTGGAGTTATCTCCATAAGCTTTGGAGTTATCTCCCAAGACTATGGAGTCAACTCCAAAGGCTTGCGGAGATAAAACAGGCAGGAAGAAAACCCTTAGCCATACGGCGGGAAAGGGTTAGAGATATGGATAAGATCTTTTAAGGATGAAGCTGACTACAAGGCTACGCATTCCTTACGTAGGGAGGAAAAATCCCCAGACAGCCTTCTTTTAAAAAAAGCGAAACAGCATATGGGCAGGAAGATATACATCTGACTACATGTATGGTATATAGCAACAAGTCGAAATGCTAAAGTGAGGGCATATATGCAATCCCCATCCTTACTTTTGCCTGCCATACAAACCATACATAAAATTACGAACGCTCGTACAGGGTATCACAAACAATCGCATGAAATAAAATCCCCACTAAATTTCTGCTGACCCAAAAGCCGGACAAGCCCTCATTTCAGCAGGCTGAAGGATTTATATCCGGATGAAGGAAATAAAGTGAAAATGGTTCATTATAACCAACTGATTAACAATAAATTATCTTAAAATGAAGGATTTGAAGGAAAAAAAACAGGTTATAGAGCCAAATCTTCTCTATAACCTGCATATACTCAAAGCACCTTGAAACATTCAGAGAGTGATATCTTTCATTATCTTTTCTAATGCTCCGGCATTATGGTTCACATAATTTCCGGCAGCTTTCCCTGCTTGTTGCAAATAAGCCTCATCCGACAGGAATTTGTCCATCAACCGTTTAAAATCATCATAACCGGTTACTTCAAAACCGCCTTTCTGCTCCAACAAATGTTGCGCCTCGCGGAATTTCTTGTTGTTAGGTCCGAATATCACAGGAATACCATATACAGCCGCTTCCAGCACATTATGAATTCCAACTCCAAAGCCACCCCCAATATACGAAATCTCACCATATCGGTAAATGGAGGACAGCAGTCCGTAACAGTCGATAATCAAACAATCGGCCTGTGTCACATTTTCTTCCGTAGCCTCGGTATAGCGGATGCACGGACGTTTCACCTTATCTAAAATCTCCTTCAAATGACTGTCGCTCACCACATGAGGAGCAATAACCAGCTTCATCTCAGGATGCTCATTGAAATACTTGATAAAAATATCCTCATCCGGTCCCCATGAGCTGCCTGCAACAAAAGTCAACGAATCACCTTTGAACTTCTCCACCAGCGGAAGCTGCTTGGCTTGATGGCAGATATCCAGCACGCGGTCAAAACGAGTATCGCCCACAACTGTCACATCGGTCACGCCAATTGTCGCCAGCAATTCTTTGGAAACTTCGTTCTGTACAAACAAATGAGCAAAAGTCCTCAGCACCTCACTATATCTCTTCCCATACCAACGGAAAAAAATCTGATTGGGACGGAAAATGGAAGATACGCTATAGGTGGGAATACCTCTCCTATGCAACTCATTCAAGTAATTCTGCCAAAATTCGTACTTGATAAAAAACACCATACAGGGATTAGCCAATTCTACAAACCGACGGACATTACGCGGAGTGTCGAAAGGCAGATAGCAGACAAGGTCTGCCCCCTGGTAGTTCTTTCTCACTTCATACCCTGAGGGAGAAAAGAAAGTCTGCAATATTTTATATTCGGGATGCTCCTTACGGATACGTTCTATCAAAGGGCGTCCCTGTTCGAACTCCCCCAATGAAGCTGCATGAAACCAAATATAACGGGCATTTTTGTCTATCTTGTTACGCAAGATATCAAATACTTCCCGGTGTCCTTTCACCATTTTGGCGGGCTTGGCGCTGAACAGGCCGGCAACCTTCACCCCGAATAGATAAATATAGATGACTAGGTTATAAATCATAACTACCGGCTATTACTTGAGCACTTCCACAGCCCGACGAATGCGTCGCAATGTTTCTTCTTTCCCTAAAACGGCTGAAATATCAAACATATGCGGGCCTTTACCTTCGCCTACCAAGGTTAAACGGAAAGCATTCATTATATTACCCAAGTGATAACCTTTATCTTCTATCCATTTCATGACCACAGCCTCCTGATTCTCCAGCGAGAAGTCGTCCAAGGCCTCCAATACGTCCGCCAACTCCAGCATACGTTCGGGAGAGTCCTCTTTCCAACGTTTTTTACGGGTCTTCTCATCATATTCCGTAGGAGCGACGAAGAAGAATTTGCAAGTTTCCCACAAATCCTTGATAAAACTTACACGATCTTTCATCAAGCCTACCACGGTCACCACTTTATCCATAGGAGCTTCAATGCCATGCTCTTTCAAGATCGGCATGAAAAGCCCGGCTACTTCCTCATTGCTTTTCTTCAATATATATTCATGGTTAAACCATTTTCCTTTTTCAAAGTCGAATTTTGCCCCGGCTTTGCTGCAACGGTGCAGGTCAAAAAGCTTCACCAGTTCATCCAAGGACATCAGTTCCTGGTCATTTCCCGGATTCCATCCCAACAGGGCAAGGAAATTGATAACAGCTTCGGGCAGGTAACCCGACTCACGATAACCGGAAGACACCTCACCGGTCTTGGGGTCGTGCCATTCCAACGGGAAAACAGGGAAGCCAAGACGGTCACCATCACGCTTGCTCAGTTTACCGTTACCATCCGGTTTCAACAACAAGGGAAGATGTGCGAACTCGGGCATGGTATCCGCCCAGCCGAAAGCCCGGTACAGCAGGACATGCAACGGAGCGGAAGGCAACCATTCCTCACCACGGATTACATGGGAAACTTCCATCAAATGGTCGTCCACAATGTTTGCCAAATGATAAGTAGGCAGTTCATCCGCCGATTTATATAAAACTTTATCATCCAAAATGGAAGAATTGATCACTACCTCGCCACGGATAATATCATGTACGTGTACATCTTCATTCGGTTCAATCTTGAAACGTACCACATATTGCTTCCCATCGGCAATCAGTGCATCCACTTCTTCTTTCGGCAGAGTCAAAGAGTTACGCATAGACATACGGGTAGAAGCATCGTACTGGAAATTAGAGATTTCCTGACGTTTGGCGTCCAACTCCGCCGGAGTATCGAAAGCAATATACGCCTTACCGCTGTCAAGCAACACCTGTACATATTTCTTATAAATATCACGACGTTCAGACTGACGGTAGGGGCCGTAGTTACCACCAAAGCTGACTCCTTCGTCAAAGTTTATCCCCAACCACTTAAACGACTCAATGATATATTCTTCCGCACCCGGAACAAAGCGATTTGAGTCGGTATCTTCTATACGGAAAATTAAATCTCCACCATGCTGGCGAGCAAACAGATAGTTATACAAGGCTGTGCGCACACCGCCGATATGCAACGCTCCCGTCGGGCTCGGAGCAAAACGAACTCTTACTTTTCTTTCTGACATTGTTGTTTTATATAAAATACGCCGCAAAATTAATCTAAATTTCCCGATTTTTTCGTATTTTGCGCGCAAAAATATACGATTATGAGAAGTTTCAAGACCAACCAACGGTTTTCATATAAAAATTTGATTTATAAAAGCCTTATTTTCATTGCCACAGTATCAGTGATAGTCTACTTTTTACCCAATGAAGGAAAGTTCAACTATCAATTTGATATAAACAAGCCTTGGAAATACGGACTGTTACAGGCATCATTTGATTTTCCGATTTACAAAAACGACATACAAGTACAAAAGGAACAGGACAGCATCCTGGCAGACTATCAACCTTATTTCCAGATAGACAAGGAAGCCGAAAAAAATGTCCTTTCCAAATTAAGGGAGGATTACAACAAGACCTTACGCCATTCACTGCCGGGCACGGACTATGTGCGTTATATTGAACGCACATTAAAGGCACTGTATGAGGACGGAATCATTGCCGGAAATGACTTGAAGCGTATGGAGGAAGACAGTATCATTGCCATACGGCTGGTAGACAAGAATGTAGCGACAAGCCGTTTTATCGACCAATTGTACACCGTGAAGGAAGCCTATGAATATTTGCTGAATGCGGATACCACCCACTACAAAAAGAAGATATTACAACAATGTAATCTGAATGATTACATTACACCTAATCTGGTTTATGATGAAGAAAAGTCCGAGGCGGCGCAAAAAGACCTGCTCTCTAATATTTCATGGGCAAACGGCTTTGTGCTGAACGGACAAAAGATTATTGACCGTGGAGAAATTGTTGATGAGCAGACTTACAACATATTGGAATCCTTACGCAAGGAATGGGAAAAACGTAGCGACTCGGTACAAGAGAAAAGACTGACATTGGCCGGACAAATATTATATGTAGGAATCTTCCTGTTCTGCTTCATGGCCTATCTGGAGTTGTTCCGGGCAGATTATTATGAACGGAAAGGAACACTTACCCTGCTATTTGCGCTGATTGTGTTCTTCCCCGTCCTGTCTTCCATTATGGTGGAACAGAACTTGTCAAGTATTTACGTGGTTCCATTTGCCATGATTCCGATTATAGTCCGTGTTTTCCTTGACTCAAGAACGGCATTCATGGCACATGTCACTATCATTTTGCTTTGCTCCATCACTTTACGTTTTCCACATGAGTTTATCTTGTTACAGGTAGTGGCAGGAATGGTGGCGATCTATAGTTTGAGAGAATTGTCCCAACGGTCGCAATTGTTACGGACGGCTTTGGTTGTATTTATCAGTTACGCTTTATTATATTTTGCTTTCGAGCTGATTCATGAAGATGATTTGACCAAGCTGAATACGCGCATGTACATCTATTTTATGATCAACGGTATCTTACTGCTGTTCGCTTATCCGTTACTGTTCCTTTTGGAGAAAATATTCGGTTTTACTTCAGATGTGACTTTGGTGGAACTGTCAAATATCAACAATAGCTTACTTCGGGAAATGTCCGAAGTAGCTCCGGGCACTTTCCAACACTCATTGCAGATGGCAAACCTGGCTGCGGCGGCGGCAAACAAGATTGGAGGTAAAAGCCAGCTGGTGCGTACGGGAGCATTATATCATGACATCGGTAAAATGGTGAATCCGGCTTTTTTCACAGAAAACCAGTCGGGAGTCAACCCGCACAAGAGTTTAAGTTATGAACAAAGCGCCCAGGTTATCATCAGTCATATCACCGACGGACTGAAACTGGCGGAAAAGCATAATCTGCCCAAAGTGATCAAAGACTTTATCAGTACCCATCATGGACGGGGACTGACGAAGTATTTCTACATTTCATATAAAAACGAACATCCTGACGAAGAAGTGGATCAGGAAAAGTTCCGCTACCCCGGTCCGAACCCGTTCACCAAGGAACAGGCCGTCCTGATGATGGCCGACTCTGTAGAAGCGGCTTCACGCAGCCTGCCGGAGTACACGGAAGAAAGCATCAGCACACTGGTAGATAAGATTATTGACACACAGGTATCTGAGGGGTATTTCAAAGAATGCCCTATTACGTTCAAGGATATAGCAACAGTCAAAGCACTGTTTAAAGAAAAGCTGAAAACGATGTATCACACCCGAATCAGTTACCCGGAACTAAGGAAGTAAGCAATCCTGCACAAGCATCTTCCAGTATATCAAGCACGTTCTCGAACCCTTGCGCACCGCCATAGTAAGGGTCGGGAACATAGTCTGCCACTTTGGTGCGGCAATAATCCGTCATGCGATGGATTTTCTTTTCCGTTTCCAGATCGGGAGCACGCTCCATCAGGTCCTCTATATTACGGTCGTCCATGCCGATGATCATATCAAAATGATAGAAATCCTCCGTACAGACAGGACGGGAACGATGGGTCAGATTATAACCGCGGCGGGAAGCATGCATCCGCATACGGCTGTCGGGCAATTCCCCTCTATGATAACTCAGGATTCCGGCAGAATCCACCTCTATCTCGTGTTCCAGTCCTTTTTTCTTTATGAGAGTACGCATCACTTCTTCTGCCGAAGAAGACCTGCAAATGTTACCGAGGCAGACAAAAAGTATTCTTTTCATATATAATCTACAAATGAAGGTATTCTTTAAATGATTTCACATCACGGTTCATGATCAGCTCTTCAGGAAACCCGGTAAGCTGCAACAATTCATACAAATTATCGTAACGGGCTATATCAAACGAAATATGCGCGTCACTTCCCAAAATGACCGGAACTTCATATTTCTTGCATAAACGGAGAATGGTGAGGTTGTTCTCACGGGCATTGGGTTTGTTACGGGTGGGTTTTAAAGAACTGTTATTTATTTCCAATAAAGTATGGTGTTCTTTGGCTGCCAATACCATCGGTTCAAAATGTAACGCCGCCGTACCGTCTCCGGGGTGACTGATAATATGAATAAAAGGATTGCTGATAACCTGTACCATTCCATGGGTGTTTTCTTCTATCGTTCCATATTCATAACATAAAGAGTGGATACCCGCAATACGGATATCAAGCATCTTCATATAATCCTCGTCCAAATCGAGGTTTCCTTTACCATCCAGAATATTAATCTCAGCCCCCAACAACAGCTCCACCCCATACATCCGGCGGGGAACCACATGCAAGTTTCTAAAATAAATAGGATGGCAAGTACCGGGAACACCGGGCGAATGTTCCGTTATCCCTAAAACCTTCAATCCCTTATCGGCGGCAGCTTGCGCCATTTCTTGTAAAGTACTGAATGCATGCCCGCTGGCAATGGTATGGGTATGTACGTCTAATTCTATCTTCATCTTTATTTTCGTTTATCTTTTCTATTATCGTCCAGTGCATGGACCGGTTACTGTGGATCTACATCATAATAAACTAACAACGAACGGAAACGTTCATCTTCCAATATGGCACGTTGTACGGCAAGCAGATAATCACGCACTTTCTTTATAGAAGCATTCTGCTCCACTTTCACAATCATTTTTTTTATAAATAAGGTCTGGATACGGGCCACCGGCGGTTTGTCCGGGCCCAATACCCTGTCGCCCAATCCGGAACGAAGCTGTGCCGCCATGGTATCCGCCGCCAAATCCAGAATATCCTCTTTGCGGTGTTTCAGATATACATAAATCAAACGATAATAAGGAGGATATTTGAACATCTGCCGTTCTGCCAATTGGTCATAATATAACTGCTCATAGTTATTATGCATCACTTGATGAATAACGGGTAAATCGGGCGATTTGGTCTGAAGGATAACCAGTCCTTGCTTATTTTTACGCCCGGCACGTCCTGCTACTTGGGCCATCAGTTGGAAAGCACGCTCATAGCTCCGGAAATCCGGGAAGTTCAACATCGTATCCGCATTCAGAATCCCCACCACACTGACATGATCAAAGTCCAATCCTTTGGACACCATCTGCGTACCAATCAGGATGTCCGTCTTGCCCTGTTCAAAATCCGCGATAATTTTCTCGTATGCGGTACGGGTACGAGTGGTATCCAAATCCATCCGGGCGACTTTCGCCTCGGGAAATATCAGTTTTATATCATCTTCTATACGCTCTGTACCGAAACCGCGATGCATCAATTCCACTCCGCCGCACGCCGGGCAGGAACGGGGAACTTGATAGGTATATCCGCAGTAATGGCAAGTCAGCTGGTTCAGCCCCTTATGATACGTCAGACTCACATCACAGTTCTTGCATTTAGGAACCCAGCCGCAGGTATGACATTCTATCATCGGAGCGAAACCGCGACGGTTCTGAAACAGGATAACCTGCTCCTTACACTCCAATGCCTCTTTTATCTGCTTGACCAGCGCCGGTGAGAAAGGGCCCTGCATCCGCTTCTGATGCGCCAGTTCCTTGATGTCAACCAGTTCTATATGAGGAAGCCGGATATCTTTATATCTTTCTTTCAATTCTACCAAGCCATACTTTCCCGAGGTAGCATTAAAGTAAGTTTCCACACCAGGAGTAGCCGTCCCCAGCAGCACTTTCGCCTTGAACATAGAGGCCAGCATGATGGCTGAGCTACGGGCATGGTAACGTGGGGCAGGGTCTTGCTGTTTATACGTATTCTCGTGTTCCTCATCTATGATGACCAGCCCCAAGTTACGAAAAGGCAGAAAAATAGAGGAACGGACTCCGAGAATCACGTCATAGCTCTTCTCTCCCAACTGTTTCTGCCATATCTCCACCCGTTCAGCGTCCGGAAACTTGGAATGATAAATACCCAGCCGATGTCCGAACACCCTTTTCAAACGCTCAGTTATCTGAGTGGTCAGTGCAATTTCCGGAAGCAAATATAAGACCTGCTTTCCTGTTTTCAGCACCTCCTGAATGAGGTGGATATAAATTTCCGTCTTGCCACTGGATGTAACGCCATGCAGAAGACACACATTTTTCTCTCTGAAGCATTGAAGAATGTTGCCATAAGCCTGTTGCTGCGCAATATTCAGCGGATTAATATCACCGGTATCCGAAATTCCTTTATCCAAACGTCCTATCTCCTGATGATAGACCTCAAAGACTTTCTTTTCGACCAATCCGTTAAAAACGGCCGCAGACCCTCCAGACTTTTCAAGCAGCTCTTTCTTTGTTACTTCCTTTAAAGCATACCCTCTGGCTACCCAACCGGACAATTCCACATACTTCATTAATATCATCAATTGTTTAGGAGCACGTGACAATTCATTGAACAGCCGTTGTAAGTAAGCCTCATCCGCTTCTCCGTTCACCAACCTCACCCTTGCCTCAGTACGCGGTTTGTAATTACGTTTCAGTTCCTCCTTGACAAAGATGGCCTCTTTGTCCAACAAAGACTTGATGACAGTCAACACATTTTTCAGTCCGCTGTTTTTTTCCAACTGGGTTACACACTGTTCTGTATCCCGGCTCAACAAATCCAGAATTTTCTGCTCTTTCTCCGGTAAGGGTGCAGTGGCTTCAAAATCAGGATTATATTCCACCAACGTTTCGCTTTCCAGTTTCATACCCGAAGGGATAGCCGCCTTGTACACATCTCCTAATGTACAAAGATAATATTCCGCCAGCCATTGCCAGAACTCATATTGTTTCGGTAACAGTACCGGAGATGAATCCAGCACTTCAGCTATATCCTTCGTTTCATACCCCTCCGGGGCCGCATAATGTACATTTGTCACTATTGCCGTATAGAACTTTTTCTTTCCAAACGGAACAACCACCCGACAACCAATCTGTACCATCTCTTCCATCTCCTGAGGAAGGGAATAAGTGTATTGGTTGGCAATAGGTAATGGAACTATGACATCTACGAATTTTTTCATGGTGCAAAATTACAAAAAAGGAGGCATTCAGTGAAGAATGCCTCCTTTTTATCTTTTATTAAATAAGGTTGTCTAGAACAAGTATGCCAAAGAAACTTGCCAAGTGTTGTTCTTTATATTAACAGAATGGTGTCCATCACCCGATCCACCCTCTGTATAATATTCATAAGTACCAGTCTTGCTCAGAGCAAAATTATAATTAACCCCTAACTGTAAATGACGTATCAATTTAAGACCTGCTCCTACATTGAAACTGGTTGTAGATTTTTTCAATGACAATTCACGCGTCCATGTTTTATTGCCAATATTAAAATCAAACTGGGGACCTGCAGCAATATAAGCACCCAACATGCTACCAAGGCCAAAGGACCATTTCAAATTCACAGGAACTGCAAATGTCTTTAACTTCATTGTTTTCTCTCCATCAGCCCCTAAGTCTGTCTGAGAATATAAAGCGGCAACATCTGCCCCTATCCCGATAATAGGCAGGGTGAATTCAGCCATCGGACCCACAAAAAAACCAGTCTTATTATCCCCTTTAAAAGCATCCTTTGAAAAACTCAATTTTGAAATATTCAAACCACCTTTTACTCCAAAGTGCAACTGAGCCTGAGCAGGAGCAGCCATCATCAAACATACAGCTACCATTAATACACTAATAATCTTTTTCATGTTTGTCTATTTTTAGTTTACGCCACAAAGATAAACACTTTTTCCATGTATAATGTTCAATCTCCCAGGAAAGTTACATTACGCTTTCCAATCCCCCCTTCCAAGAAGAAATATCAAACAAAAAACGGACAGAATTTTTTATTCTGTCCGCCATGTTCTCTTTCTAATATTCTTCCTCATTAAAAAAGAAATCCTCTTTGCTCGGATAATCCGGCCAAATATCTTCTATACTTTCATAGATTTCGCCTTCATCTTCCATCTCTTGCAAGTTTTCGATTACTTCCAACGGAGCGCCCGAACGCATTGCATAGTCAATCAACTCATCCTTTGTAGCAGGCCAGGGAGCATCCTCTAACTTCGAGGCCAATTCTAATGTCCAGTACATAGTTTTCTTATTTTTTAAGTAAATACTTTTCTTTCGTTCTCTAATTAGCCGCAAAAGTATAATAAATTATTTCATTTGCAACTTTTATCCCAAAAAATTTCATCCGTTTTAGTTAAATGATTTAACTTTCGGGTCAAAATGAATAAATAATCAGATAAACGGTTGACAAATGCTGTTACACGGGCATCTATGTCACATTCTTCAGCCAATGCAAGAATACGTCGCTCGGCACGGCGACACACCGTCCGGCAAATGTGCCCAACGGCTGCTCCACGGTCACCCCCCGGCAGAATAAAAGCATTCAAAGGAGGAAGTTCATTGTCAATTACGTCAATTGCCTGCTCCAACATCCGGATGTCTTCATCCTCTATACGACTTTCCATACGCAACTTGGTCTGTGTCTGATCCGTTGCCAGATACGAACCGACAGAGAATAATTTATTTTGTATACGAAAAATGATTTGTTTATCCTCCTCATCCGTCAAATACGTTTGCAACAATCCCAAATAGGAGTTCAATTCATCCACTGTGCCATAGGCTTCAAGCCGTATATGCGTTTTCGGCACCCGGGTACCACCTACCAATGATGTGGTTCCCTTATCACCTGTTTTGGTGTATATCATGCTTTTCTTCATGGTTCCGGTTATAAAAAATTTACAATATAATGCTGTTTATATCTCGCTTTATCAAAAAAGACCAACCCTATGTCATACAAATCAAAAGTGATACCCGTCGACTCACTGGCTACAATTTGCTCCCACCATTTCCGTTTTTCCTTCGATTCATGAATTCCTCCGACAATAAAGCAACTACGAGGTCCGGCATAAGGAAGTACCAGTTCAAAAACTTCTTTATAAAAAGGAGTATGCCCTATATGCAGACAATCTAATGTATGCACCTCCGCCAGTTTCTCCTCCAGTTGCCGGGAAGTCTTTGCCCAATCCCTGCCTTTCAAGGTGACGGAGTCCATAGTATGACACGCAGCCCGCATATATCCTATGGATGCCCCATTACCAATCCCCACTTCAATCAACGACTTTGGTCTGAAATAATTAACCAACCGGAATAGCAAACGGTTCACTTTCCTTCGATAATGTGGCAAATAAGCAGGAAATCCCCTTTCCTTCAATACCCGATAAGCATAGTAGTGATATTTTTCATAAACAACAGAAGTAATCAGAAAAAAATCAGACGGAGAGTGTACTCCGTAACCACAACGGTGACGGAAGCGACTGCACCAATTCCATATACGATGAAGAAAAAACATATTTCTCAGCTTTATTAAGTAACACAAAGATAAAAGATTACCCGACAATATCGAAATAAAATACTATTTTTGTTGCCCATTAGTTATTAAACCATTTATAAACGATGAAACACACACTCTCTTTTATGGTATGGGCAATACTGGCTGTCTTATTGCCTTTACAAATGGCCCAGGCCGCAGCTCCTCCCACTGAATTACAGAAAAGACTTCAAAATCTTCCGGACATCAGTGACATTAGACCAATGCAAAGTGATGCCTATCCGGAGAAATATGTATTCTTCATTAATCAACTATTGGATCCGCATCACCCCGAAGCAGGGAATTTCAAGCAAAGGGTTATTCTCTCGCATGTAGGTTTTGACCGCCCTACCGTACTGGTTACCGAAGGTTATGCCGCCCATTATGCCACCCATCCGCGTTATCAAGAAGAGTTATCCAACTTATTCAACGCCAATCTGGTATTCGTGGAATACCGTTATTTTGGTGAGTCCATGCCGAAGCCCTGTAACTGGGATTATCTCACGGTTGAAAATTCACTGTATGATTTGCATCATGTAACCACGACCTTGAAACAACTATACGATGAGAAATGGATAGCTACCGGAATCAGCAAAGGCGGACAGACTACGATGTTCTACCGCACTTACTTTCCCGATGATGTGGATATCTCCGTACCTTACGTAGCCCCCCTCAACCAATCATTGGAGGACGGCCGTCACGAACCGTTCATTGCCAATAAAGTTTCGACTCCCGAAAACCGTAAACGAGTTGAAAACTTTCAACTGGAAGTACTTAAACGCAAGAGCCGGCTGCTGCCGATGTTCGAAAAATATTGCTCGGATAAAGGATATACCTTCCGCATTCCTATAGCCGAAGTATACGACTTCAATGTATTGGAATACTCATTTGCCCTATGGCAATGGGGAACTCCTGTAAATAAGATTCCGGAAACAAATGCCGATGACCACACGCTATTCAAGCATTTCATGGCTATTTGTGAACCGGATTATTTCTCCGAACAATCTCCCTACCCTTCCTTTAATGTGCAAGCGGCCAAAGAACTGGGGTATTACGGATATGACATCAAACCTTTCAAAAAGTATCTGACGATAAAGAGCAGCCGTAACTATCTTCATAAGGTAATGTTACCGCCCGAACTGTCAAATCTCAAATTTGACAAGACACTATATAATAAGGTGGTAAAATTCCTGAAAGAGAATGATCCCGAAATGATCTATATTTATGGCGGCGATGATCCTTGGACAGCTTCGGGTGTCACTTGGCTGAAGAACAAGAAAAACATAAAAGTTTATGTGTTACCCGGCGGCAGCCATACCACCCGTATCGGCAGCTTTGACACCGACACACAAGAAGAAATCAAGACACAAATCAATGCATGGCTGAATAAAGAATAGCAAAGAAACGAGATAAAAAGCTTTTCCGCCACAGGTTACGCAGATTGTCACCGGTTATTTCCATTGAGGACCCACTGTTTAAATTGGACCGATGTCAATCTGAGCAATCTGTGACGAAATCTTGATTTTATCATAAAGGCATATTGCCATGTTTCTTAGGCGGATTGCTTTGGTTTTTATTGTGACACATTTCCAAAGCTTGAATAAGTTTGTAACGAGTGTCACGGGGCATAATCACCTCATCAATCAGACCACGTTCTGCCGCACGATAAGGATTGGAGAATTTATCTTCGTATTCCTTGATGATCTCAGCTTTCTCTTCCGGAGCAGACTTGCGGTAAAGGATATTCACTGCCCCTTCTGCACCCATGACGGCTATTTCCGCCTGTGGGTAAGCCAGGTTCACATCGGCTCCCGTCGGCTTGCTGGACATGACAATGTAGGCATCTCCATAAGCTTTACGGGTAATTAAAGTAACCTTGGGCACTGTAGCTTCAGCGTATGCATAGACTATCTTCGCACCGTGGCGGATGATGCCGTTGTGTTCCTGTACCGTTCCGGGCAGGAAGCCGGGAACATCCTCGAAAGTGATCAGAGGAATATTAAAGCAGTCACAGAAACGGATAAAACGGGCAGCCTTGTCGCTGGCGTCAATGTCAAGGACGCCGGCCAGCCAGGCGGGCTGATTGGCAACAATACCTACGGAACGACCTCCCAGGCGACCAAACCCCACCACCACATTTTTAGCAAAGTGAGGCATCACCTCGAAGAAATACTGGTTATCCAGCACCGGTTCGATGATATCCTTTATATCATAAGGCATGTTCGGATCTTCGGGAATGACAGTCTGCAACGCCTCCACCTGACGATGGATGTCATCGTTGCAGGGAACCAGCGGCGCATCCTCCATATTGTTGGAAGGCAGGAAACTCAGCAATTCGCGGATACTCATCAGCGTTTCCTCCTCATTATCGCACATAAAATGGGTCACACCGCTTTTGCCGCTGTGAGTCTGGGCACCGCCCAGTTCCTCCTTGCCCACCTCCTCGTTAGTCACGGTCTTCACCACATCCGGACCCGTGATAAACATGTGGCTCTGCTCCTTCACCATAAAGATAAAGTCGGTCAGTGCCGGGGAATAGCAGGCGCCTCCGGCACAAGGCCCCAAAATGGCGGAAATCTGGGGAATAACACCTGATGCAATGGTATTCTGATAAAAGATGGAGGCATATCCGGCCAAGCTGTTCACCCCTTCCTGTATGCGTGCACCCCCCGAATCGTTCAAAGCGATAACGGGAGCTCCCGTCTTCAAAGCCAGTTGCTGAACCTTTACAATCTTGGCCGCATTGGTCTCGCTCAGCGAACCGCCGTGCGCGGTGAAATCGTATGCATAGACAAACACCGGACGGCCGTCTATCTTTCCGTAACCGGTGACCATACCATCTCCGGCAATCTGCTTCTT
>NZ_JAVHZY010000035.1:0-42206 GCF_031119655.1 Phocaeicola sp. GP0067 | reverse complement strand
AAGAAGCAGATTGCCGGAGATGGTATGGTCACCGGTTACGGAAAGATAGACGGCCGTCCGGTGTTTGTCTATGCATATGATTTTACCGCACATGGCGGCTCGCTGAGCGAGACCAATGCTGCCAAGATTGTAAAGGTTCAGCAACTGGCTTTGAAGACGGGAGCTCCCGTTATCGCCCTGAACGACTCGGGAGGCGCACGCATCCAAGAAGGGGTGAACAGCCTTGCCGGATATGCCTCTATTTTCTATCAGAACACTATCGCCTCAGGTGTTATCCCGCAGATTTCCGCCATCTTGGGTCCTTGTGCCGGAGGAGCCTGCTACTCACCAGCACTAACCGATTTTATCTTTATGGTAAAAGAGAAGAGCCACATGTTCATCACCGGCCCGGATGTGGTGAAGACTGTGACTAACGAGGAGGTGGGCAAGGAGGAACTGGGCGGTGCCTATACCCACAGCAGCAAAAGCGGTGTGACCCATTTTATGTGCGACAATGAGGAGGAAACGCTGATGAGTATCCGCGAATTGCTGAGTTTCCTGCCTTCCAACAATATGGAGGATGCGCCGTTGGTTCCCTGCAACGATGACATCCATCGTCAGGTGGAGGCGTTGCAGACTGTCATTCCCGAAGATCCGAATATGCCTTATGATATAAAGGATATCATCGAACCGGTGCTGGATAACCAGTATTTCTTCGAGGTGATGCCTCACTTTGCTAAAAATGTGGTGGTGGGGTTTGGTCGCCTGGGAGGTCGTTCCGTAGGTATTGTTGCCAATCAGCCCGCCTGGCTGGCCGGCGTCCTTGACATTGACGCCAGTGACAAGGCTGCCCGTTTTATCCGTTTCTGCGACTGCTTTAACATTCCTCTGATCACTTTCGAGGATGTTCCCGGCTTCCTGCCCGGAACAATACAGGAACACAACGGCATCATCCGCCACGGTGCGAAGATAGTTTATGCATACGCCGAAGCTACAGTGCCCAAGGTAACTTTAATTACCCGTAAAGCTTACGGAGGTGCCTACATTGTCATGTCCAGCAAACCGACGGGAGCCGATGTGAACCTGGCTTATCCACAGGCGGAAATAGCCGTTATGGGAGCTGCGGGAGCTGTAAATATCCTCTATCGGAAATCCACTCCTGAAGAAAAACAAGAAATAATCAAAGATTACGAAGATAAATTCTCTAACCCTTATTGTGCGGCAGAACGCGGCTTGATTGATGAAGTGATTATGCCCCGTGACACCCGCTATAAACTCATTCAGGCTTTGGAAATGTGTCACAACAAAAACCAAAGCAATCCGCCTAAAAAGCACGGCAATATGCCGTTGTAATTGTTCAATGTGTGTGTATCCCCGCAGAAGTGATTTTTCCGGGGATACTTTTACCAACCCACATGATGGGAAATTTTAAATATAAAATGATGACTTAGTTAAAAATAAATATATTTCTTAATACTATGGAACTTCTTAAAAACCTCTTTGAAGGATATCCCAATCTTTGGGGCGGAGGTGTAGCACACTCCGTACTCATTCTGTCACTAGTTATCGCCTTTGGAATTATGCTGGGTAAAATAAAAATATCCGGCATCTCACTTGGTGTCACATGGATTCTTTTTGTCGGTATCGTATTCGGCCATTTCAATCTGAATCTGAATGAACACCTGCTACATTTTCTAAAAGAATTCGGTCTTATTTTGTTCGTCTATTCCATTGGTTTGCAGGTGGGTCCCGGTTTCTTCTCAGCCTTTAAGAAAGGAGGATTTACGCTGAACATGTTGGCTATGGGGGCTATTTTTATCAGTGTAGTCATTACTATCATTTTACATTTTACTACCGGAACTCCCATAACCACCATGGTCGGCATTCTCTCTGGTGCTGTTACCAATACTCCCGGCCTTGGTGCCGCCCAACAGGCAAATAGTGATTTAAATGGCATAGATGCACCGGAGATTGCGATGGGATATGCTGTTGCCTATCCCTTGGGGGTGGTTGGTGCCATTCTCTCATTGCTTGCACTGAAATACATTCTTAATATCAAAACATCACAAGAAGAAGCCGATGCCGAAAAAGGATTGGGACATTTACAGGAACTGACCGTACGCCCCGTTACATTAGAGATAAAAAATGAAGCAATACATGGGAAGACCATTAAGGAAATACGTCCTTTGGTAAACCGCAACTTCGTCATTTCGCGCATACGCCATCATGACGGACAGCAGGAAGTGGAACTAGTAAATTCAGAAACGATATTACATATTGATGACAAGATTCTGGTTATCTCGAACCCTATTGACATTGAAGCGATTACAGTATTTTTTGGCAAACAGGTAGAAATGGAATGGGAACAGTTAAACAAGAAACTTATCTCACGCCGCATTTTGATAACAAAGCCTGAGTTAAATGGAAAAATGCTCTCACAACTTAAGATACGAAATAACTTCGGTGCGAGCATCACCCGTATCAACCGTTCAGGAGTAGACTTGGTAGCCTCCCCACATTTACAGTTGCAAATGGGCGACCGTGTAACTATAGTTGGTAGTGAACTTGCTGTCACTCATGCCGAAAAGGTTTTGGGAAACTCCATGAAGAGACTGAATCATCCCAATCTTATCCCCATTTTTTTCGGCATCGCATTAGGATGTATCTTGGGAAGTATTCCATTTATGTTTCCAGGTATTCCACAACCAGTAAAACTTGGTCTAGCAGGTGGACCGCTTATTGTATCCATTCTTATCAGTCGTTTCGGTCCTCAATATAAAATGATTACATACACCACGATGAGTGCTAACTTGATGATAAGAGAAATCGGGATTTCCTTATTCCTAGCTTGTGTAGGGTTGGGAGCCGGGAAAGATTTTATAGAGACAATTGTAAATGAAGGTGGATATATTTGGATTATGTATGGAGCTATTATTACGACCGTACCATTAATCATAACGGGGCTCATTGGGCGTTATGCCTGTAAATTAAACTATTATACCCTTATTGGTGTATTATCAGGAGCAAATACTAATCCGCCTGCCCTCGCCTATTCCAATGATCTGACTTCATGTGACGCTCCGGCCGTGGGATATGCCACCGTATATCCGCTTGCTATGTTCCTACGCGTACTTACGGCTCAATTATTGATACTCTCATTAGGTTAAACTTTAAAATTCTTTAAATATGTACCAACAAGAAACGATTACCAAAGAACTACATTTACAGTTAAGTGATGAAGATTTGGCACAGTTCGAACTTGATGCCAAAGAAACGGAACGTCTCGGACACATCGGCACCCACATGGATTGCTATATGGAAGCTCCCCGCTATAAAGAATATGTAACAGATGCCGTCGTGGTAGATTGTCGGAACGGACTACCAGCCGACGAATACTTTAATAACTTGGACATAGAAGGTAAAGCATTGGTTTTATATACCGGCAATATGGCAACCAACGACTATGCAACCAAAGACTTCTTTATGTTTGACATGAAGCTTAATTGGGACTCTCTGGCTGCATTACTTTATAACCATCCAAAGTTTATTCTTATTGACTCACATGGGTTAGGCATGTTTTCACAACACCGGTTATTCGATATGGAATGTGAGAAAAACGGTTGTTTTCTTATTATGTGCCTGATGCTTGAAGGAGAAGAAATATTGAATATAAAAAAATTAAAGATTGAAATTGACAAGGAAATGCCTTCCACTGGAAAGCCATGTCGTGTCTATGGATTCTAAAAAAAGAAAAACATAACTTCATTTAAATGGATAAGACAGCCGAAACTTTGATAGATGTCAGTGGATTTATTTCTGAATATTCCGCTCACATGATGGGATGTGGTGTACATACTTCACGAGTGATACGCAGTGCCAATCGCATTGGGGAATCATTCGGTTATATGGTAAAAATCAGTGTCATTCAGAAAAAGAAAAGACGAGATCGAAAAGCAAGTATATCAATTGGTTACTCATAACAATAGTAGCTGTGCTGCTTGGAAGCATGGTAGTAGAACTTGTCCAAAATGTTTAATACCATCCAACTTTTATAAATCATTTCTGATTTTTAAACTAACTCAATGCTGTAATAATTCCAATTTCCATTATCTTTGTTCCCGAATCGGTTCCGAATAGATGTCCTCTATCCGGATTAAAAGGGAATCGGGTGTAAATCCCGGACAGTCCCGCTGCTGTGAAACTCCGATAAAATTTCCGATACGTACCTATTGCCACTGCCTGACTCCACATAACGAGAACGCGGGAAGGCATCGGAAATGAGGAGCCAGTCAGAAGACCTGCCATTCATCAAAGGCCGTTTCTACTCGTGGGGTTAGGGAAGCGGTACGAAAATATACAATAATTCATACCAACAGCATCTCATGCAAATAATTAAAAGGAATGGGACAACAGAATCCTACGACAGGGAAAAAATAGCCGTTGCCATACGGAAAAGTTTTATCAGTACCCAAAAAGAAATAACAGATGAAGCTGTCTACACCATAGTAGATGAAGTGGAACAATTTCTGCATCAAAACGAAGCAAATCGTAGTGTAGAACGCATTCAGGACGAAGTGGAACGTAGCTTGATGGAACATGGCTTTTACGCAGAAGCCAAAAACTATATACTTTACCGTTGGCAGCGCACAGAAAGAAGAAAAGTCCTCAGTCAAATCATTACCGGAACCGGTGATGATACTATAGCAAATATACTGAAAGAGATACAAAAAGACTTCTCCGGGAAGGAATATAGTCTAACCTTTCTCGCAGAGAAATTCACAAGTTTCTGTAAACCGGATATGACATCCGGGGAACGGTTGGCGGCACTTGTCAAAGCGGCTGTAGAACTGACAACACAAGAAACTCCCGACTGGGAATTCATTGCAGCGCGTCTGCTGAATTTCCGATTGACAAAGAAACTGACCGAACAGGCGGAAGCTGCCGGCATCTTTTCATTTTATGATAAATTACGCTACCTCACCGACGAGGGCTTGTATGGTAATTATATCTTGGCCTCCTATACTCCACAGGAGATAGAAACGGCAGCCGGCTTCATGTGTCCCGAACGTGACAAGCTTTTCAATTATTCAGGACTGGATCTGCTTGCCAAACGTTATCTGATCCGTACCCGTTCACACGAACCTATAGAGTCTGTGCAGGAAATGTATTTAGGGATTGCCCTTCATCTCGCTATGCCCGAAAAACAGAACAGACTGCAATGGGTAAAAAAGTTCTATGATATATTAAGTCGTCTGGAAGTCACAATGGCCACTCCTACCCTGGCAAATGCCCGAAAACCTTATCACCAGTTATCCAGTTGCTTCATTGATACAGTGCCCGATAGTCTGGAAGGCATTTACCGCAGCTTAGACAATTTTGCGATGGTAAGCAAATTTGGAGGAGGAATGGGAATGTACTTTGGCAAAGTTCGTGCCGCAGGTGGAAACATACGCGGATTCAAAGGTGTGGCCGGAGGTGTAATCCGATGGATGAAACTGGTGAATGACACTGCTGTAGCCGTTGACCAGTTAGGTATGCGTCAGGGAGCCGTAGCCGTCTATCTGGATGTATGGCACAAAGACTTGCCTGAGTTTCTGCAACTCCGGACCAATAATGGAGATGACCGGATGAAAGCGCACGACATCTTCCCCGCCGTATGCTATCCGGACTTATTCTGGCGTATGGCGAAACGGGATTTAAACCAGCAATGGCATTTATTCTGCCCCAATGAAATAATGACCGTCAAAGGATACTGTCTGGAAGACTACTACGGAGAGGAATGGGAACAAAGATACATGGATTGCGTAAATGACTCCCGACTCTCCAAGCGCAGCATGAGCATCAAAGATATCGTCAGACTGATACTGCGTTCGGCTGTAGAAACAGGTACTCCCTTTACATTCAATCGTGACACCGTGAACCGTGCCAATCCCAATGCGCACCGGGGAATCATTTATTGCTCCAATCTTTGCACGGAAATAGCACAAAACATGTCCTCCATTGAAACAGTTTCTACAGAGATATGTACGGAAGATGGTGATACAGTGGTAGTCAAAACAATCCGGCCCGGAGACTTTGTGGTATGTAATCTTGCCAGCCTTTCATTAGGACATTTGCCCTTGGAGGATGAAAAACAAATGAAAGAAAAGGTGGCAACTGTAGTACGGGCATTGGATAATGTGATTGAACTGAACTTTTATCCGATTCCTTTTGCTCAGATTACCAATCATCGCTACCGCAGTATCGGCTTGGGAGTCAGCGGCTATCATCATGCTCTTGCTGTTCGCGGCATTCGTTGGGAAAGCGAGGAACATCTCAGTTTTATGGATAAAGTTTTCGAACGTATCAACTATGCTGCCATAGCAGCAAGTAGCGAACTGGCAAAAGAAAAAGGGGCCTATCATTATTTTGAAGGCAGCGACTGGCAGACCGGAGCTTATTTTATAAAACGGGGTTACAATTCGCCAGAATGGAAAGCATTGGCTGTAAAGGTTTCCACACAAGGAATGAGAAATGCCTATCTTCTTGCCATTGCCCCCACCAGCAGCACCAGTATCATTGCCGGAACCACTGCCGGAACAGATCCGGTAATGAAACGTTTCTTCTTGGAAGAAAAGAAAGGAGCCATGCTGCCACGTGTTGCACCGGCATTGTCCGATAAGACCTATTGGATATATAAAAGTGCTTATCTGACAGATCAGACATGGAGTATCCGTGCCGCAGGGATCCGGCAGTTACATATAGACCAGGCGCAAAGTCTGAATCTATACATTACCAATGAATTTACCCTGAGACAAGTATTAAACCTGTATTTGCTGGCATGGGAATGTGGCGTAAAAACAGTATATTATGTCCGCAGCAAATCATTGGAAGTAGAAGAATGTGAAAGCTGTGCTTCCTGATCTTTTCGTAAACACTCCAGTACTGAATTGTCATGCTAAAACATTTCTTGTAGGGGCACCATGCTTGCGCCCCTACAAGAAATGAATAACAAATTTATTTTTAATATACAGCCTTGAGTTAGCAGTAAAACAAGAAGACAGAATATAAAACAACAATAAATCATGAATACAATAAAATTAAAAAAGAATGCCCTTTTCAATCCTGAGGGAGATACCGACCTCCGTCACAGAAGAATGATTGGAGGAAACACCACCAATTTGAATGATTTCAATAATATGCGCTACAAATGGGTTAGTGACTGGTATCGTCAGGCCATGAATAATTTTTGGATTCCCGAAGAAATCAATCTCACCCAAGACACCAAGGATTATCCTCACCTGGACCAGGCAGAACGCACCGCCTATGATAAAATCCTGAGTTTTTTAGTGTTCCTTGATTCTTTACAAAGCAATAATCTGCCCACCATCAGCGAATACATCACAGCCAATGAAGTTAATCTATGCCTCCATATCCAAGCCTTTCAGGAATGTGTACACAGCCAAAGCTACAGTTACATGCTGGATTCTATCTGTAGCCCCGAAAAGCGTAACGAGATCCTTTACCAATGGAAGACAGACGGACACCTGCTGAAAAGAAATACCTTTATAGGCAATTGCTATAACGAATTCCAGGAAAGTCAGGATGGATTCACATTGATGAAAACCCTTATCGCCAACTATATATTGGAAGGAATCTATTTCTATAGCGGATTCATGTTTTTCTATAACTTGAGCCGTAATGGAAAAATGTCAGGTTCCGCACAAGAAATCCGATATATCAATCGAGATGAAAACACGCATCTGTGGTTATTCCGCAACATTATTCTGGAATTAAAGAAAGAGAAACCGGATTTATTCACTCCCGATAAAGTAAAAATATATGAATACATGATGCGTGAGGGGGTCAAGCAGGAAATAGAATGGGGACAATATGTAATAGGAGACAATATACAGGGACTCAACCGGAAAATGATAGAAGATTATATTCAATATTTAGGCAATCTCCGTTGGAGTAGTTTAGGTTTTGGCCCTCTGTACGAAGAAAACCATAAAGAGCCGGAAAGCATGCACTGGGTATCTCAATATTCCAATGCCAATATGGTAAAGACTGATTTTTTTGAAGCAAAGAGTACGGCTTATGCCAAAAGCACAGCTTTGGAAGATGACTTATAACCCATTTACAAAATAATTTTGCTCCGCATCTTAAACCGTTAAGATACGGAGCAATAAATGACCTGACAGAAACATTTCCATTAAAGACTATCAATAAACAGCTGTCGCCACCTCTTTCACATTATCCACCGCACCCACTGTATAAAAATGTATCCCCGGAACCCCATATGCTATCAGCTCCCGGCATTGATTGATACACCACTCTATGCCTAATGCACGCGCTTCTTTATCATCCTTGCATTTCATTGCTTCCACAACCAATTCCTGTGGTAAATCCACATTGAATGTTTTAGGAATAACACTGAGTTGTGATAGCTTGGAAAAAGGTTTGATGCCCGGTACGATAGGAACATTAATCCCCTCTTTTCTTGCACGCTCCACAAAGTCAACGTATTTTCGGTTATCATAAAACATTTGTGTCACTACATAATCGGCTCCGGCTTCCACTTTCTTTTTTAACCAATATAAATCTTGTTCCATGTTGGGAGATTCCTCATGCTTCTCCGGATAGCCTGCCACCCCATAACGAAAAGGAGTTAAAGGAGCCTGAATCGGCGTTCCATCAATAAATTTGCCTTCATTAAAAGCATTGATCTGCTCTTCCAACTCCAAAGCATGGGCATAACCATCTTTCTCGGGAACAAAAGAAGATTCATCTTTTGCCTTGTCACCCCGGAGTACCAACAGATTAGTAATACCTAAGAATTGCAAATCAAGCAATATATATTCCGTATCTTCACGCGAGAAACCACTGCACAAAATATGCGGTACAACAGTAATATCATATTTATTATGTATAGCCGCAGCCACCGCTACCGTACCCGGACGCCGCCGATAACGATTACGTTCATATAAACCACCCCCCAACTCGCGATACACATATTCGCTGCGATGAGTGGTAATATTGACATAAAGAGGATCAAACTCCCGTAATGTATCTATTGTAGCATATAGTTTTTCAATTCCAGTACCTTTCAACGGTGGAAGAACCTCGAAAGAAAATGCTGTTTTCTTTTCCTTATTTATCAACTCAGCAATACCCATCTTTTTTGACCTTTTTACTTATTAATTCCGATAAATCCATATAACAGACAGCTATATAGAAGATTTATCTTTATATTAATCACATTTCAGATTTATTTCTTCACAAAGATAGGAATAGCAGATTTTACATCCAATAAATCATTTTATTTTAGATAATTATTCTAAATAAAGAGTATCAAAAGAATTATTATCTAAAATAACCTGTTCGAAAGTCCTATAACAGGTTATTTATTCTATGACGCAAATTGCCGGGAGAGGGCGGACAGCGCTCCTCTCCCGGCAATAATATATACAAATTAAAAACTCAATTTCACTCCGGCAAAGTAAGAACGCGGCATACCCGGTCCATAAATGTAACCGGAATCACGTTTTGCCCCCCGGTCAAAGTCACTTTGATACGCATTAAAGATATTATGTACTCCAGCATTGACCTGCATGGTTATGCCTTTATACAAATTGAAATCATAACCGGCTTTCAGATTCAATTCAAAGAAATCAGGTGTATTCACAGCAATGTCCTTATCAATAAAACCTGCTTTATGTTCTACCATCATACTACCGGTATAAGTACCGGATAATGCAATAGTCATCGGTACGAAAGGGTTGTATGACAAAGTGAAATATCCATAAGTATTCGGAGTACGGAACATTTTTTTCTCCATCGGAACCGTTTCATCATCACTCCATGCACGTGCCTGCTTGTATTCGGCCTTCTGCATGGTAACGCCGGCCTGCAATTGAAGTAAGGAACGGTAAGCAATCTTTCCTTCCAAAGTCAAACCATATACCTTAGCTCCTTTCTCGTTATACCGTTCATTGATAATAATACCGTCACGCTCTCCTTTCTGACGTAAGGCAAATACGTCTGAAAGCGAAGTATAAAAACCTTCTATAAGCAAGTTTCCCTGAAAATCTCCCCAACGATGATACAAATCTCCCGATATACTCAGACTTTGTGATTTTTCTTCTGTCAAGTCTTTTGCCAGTTCAATCATAGACACAGTTCCACCTACATTTTCTATATGCAAATCTTCATCAAAGGCCTGAGGTGCACGGAATCCGAAAGAATAGCTGGCACGCAGGTTCATATTTTCGGTCGGATTGTAACGAAGATTAGCACGCGGACTGAAGATTACATGATCCACCATATTATGTTTATCCAAACGCCCTCCAAGTAAAAAGCTCCACTGCTTGTTCTTCCATTCATTCTGGAAAAATGCACTGGCTATACGGACTTCTTGTTTGGTATAACGGTTATACCCCCACATATCATCCGTCAAGTTATCCTGATTATATTCCAGTCCTCCGGTAAAATCGGCAGGCATAAAGAAACATTTATCAAAACTATAGATATACTGCGATCCTGTGACCCAGGTAAAATCCGTGGTCGCGCCATACGCATTCACATCTTGTCCTCCACCATAATAACTGTCGCGTCCTGTATGCTGTGCAGAAGCATATACACTCAGCCGCTGTTTCTCATCCGGAGAGAAATAATCAAATTTTGCTCCCCCGCTATTGATAGTATGCTGCAATTGTTCGGCTATATCCGCTTCATGGGGAGGTCGGTTCAGTTTATTCCCGCCACGACGGAACTCACTGAGATGATGATATTCAAAAGTCAGTTTTGAATATGTACTTGTTTTGATAAAAGAACGAAAACCGACTGTCTGATTTTTCAGTTTTGGCAATTCGGTGTAGCCATCGCCATCATTGTCATAACCGCTTCTTTCTCTGTTCTGTCCAAAAATATACAATCCTGCCTTATGATTATCAGTCACTAACGAAGCATTCAGTGTCGTATTATTATCCCAAGAAGAAGTACCGCCTATGCCTGTCAGAGTATGTGTCAACTGCCCTGAGTTCCGTACAGGCTCCTTGGTGATTATATTAATGGTTCCCGCAATGGCTGAAGAACCGAACAAAGCCGAACCTCCTCCGCGCATCACCTCTACACGCTCAATCATATTGGCAGGTATCTGTTCCAATCCATATACACCGGCCAAGGCACTGAATATAGGACGCGAGTCAATCAATATCTGCGTATAAGGGCCATCCAACCCATTGATACGTACTTGCTGGAAACCACAGTTCTGACAATTATTCTCGACCCGCACTCCGGGCTGAAAATTCAGTCCTTGCGACAAGGTGGAGGAATTAGTGTTCTCAAACACTTTCACATCCATCACATTAACCAACGTAGGTGCCATGCGGCGGGTGGTCTCACTACGATTGGCAGACACCACCACTCCGTCCAATGCTATCAAATCCTCTTCTATCTCGAAGTTCTCCTCCAAAGTTTTCCCTTTTCTTAAAGTTACTTTCCGGCTGACCGTCTTGTAACCGACAGCACTTACCTCCATGGTAAATTCTCCTTCAGGCAGATTTTTAAGGAAATAGTGTCCACTGGCGTCAGTCATAGTTCCTATGGTAGTTCCTTTCAGCGATACGCTGATAAAAGAAAGATGCTCTTCCGTATTCTTATCCAATACATGACCTATGATATTGGCATCGGACTTATTCAATTCATTGGCGTGCACAGCCGATGATGAGAGTAGAAAACACACTGCTCCCATCAAGAAAAATATATATTTCTTCATGTGTTGTTATTCTGTTTATTAATAAATAAAAGGATAGCAGTCAGAAGAATGAATCCGCAAACAGATAATGTAACGGAAAATCACTCCACCAACATAAAAATATACTATTTAACAAACAGCGGGAGGCGCACGCAAATACATGCCACAACCGGTTCGTATCAGTTTGATGCGTTCTACAGCCGGCACAGCCAGCAAACACAGCAATGCCCAAAAGACCGTTGTGGAAGACGGAGTGAACAAACTACCGGAAGCAGCAAAAGAAGAAAGGAAAAAGATAGTTTCCAATTCCACTTCCGTATGTTGATGCTCCCCTTTAAACGGATGCGAGTGTACGATAATCACCCCATTTACCACATGCGAGTGAGTAAAAAGGGTAATACCTCCCAAATAGGCAATAAATATCAGTGGAAGGAAAAGCTTTAGAATATGAATCAAATGCTTCTTCATCGTAACGGGAGCAAAGATAGAACTATTTCCAATAGCAGTCAATACCTATTAATAGTAGTTATGGATTTAAAACCGGAAACAAGCCTCTCATCCTGCCAAAGAAAATGCCCATTCGTCCTTAGTTGTCCCTTCCTTATATATTAAGAAGCCTATAAATCAGTATCAAACATCACAAAATGTTTCTTTTATTTTCAGAATCCCAAAAGATTTTAAAATAAAACCCTACCTTTGCATCAGATTTGGTGATGTAAGTACTTTCCGTATTTGCATAAAAGGGAATTCGGTCATAGAATCCGAAGCAGTGCCCGCTACTGTGAAACCCGTCAATGAAAAGCAACTCTCGCCATGCCACTGTTTCCTTTGTAAGAAATGGGAAGGCGCTTTTCAGGGTGAAGCCAGGAAACCTGCCAGGTCTGAACATAGATAATTCACGCTTTCCCGGGGCCAGGAAAGCTAATTATTAATTCTTAAATTATTTCGATGAAAAAGAAATGTTTACTGACAGCCTTATTCGGCTGCATGGTGGTGTGTGCGTCCGCCCAGATATCGTTAAGTGGAAAAGTAGTGGATGCCCGTACAGGAAAGCCGGTGGAAGGCGCTAACGTACGTTTGGAACAAACTACAATAGGATGTGCTACCAATCCTAAAGGAGAATTTTTGTTGAAAGACATCAAAGAGGGAACGTATACCCTGCGTACCAGTTGCCTGAATTATGCTCCTGTCACTCAGAAAGTCAGTCAAAGTCAAAAAGAAATGGTGATAAGGCTGAAAAGTACCACTTTCAACATGGATCAGGTAGTGGTAACCGGAACCGGAACTCACCACAAGCTGAAAGACAGCCCTGTACCCGTAGAGGTCATTTCCCAACGTGATCTGCAAAATGCCAATCCATCCAGTTTCCAAGATGCCTTGGTGAAACTGGTTCCCTCTATCTCGGTGCAAACCACCGCTATGGGAACAACCCTATACGTAAACGGACTGCCTGATAAATACCTCCTCGTATTAATTAACGGTAAAAAAGTAGCCGGAGATATTTCGGGATCTATAGATTACGACCGGATCAATATGGATGTCGTAAAACGTATTGAAGTATTGAAAGGAGCATCTTCCGCCCTTTATGGCAGTGACGCCATCGCAGGAGTAATCAATATCATTACCGATGATCCTAAATCTGCATTGAATGTATCTTCCAATACCCGTGTAAGTTCTCACGGACGAATTTCAGAATCAGTCAACGCAGACGCCAATGATGGAAAATTATCCGCACACTTGAACTATAATTACCGCACTTCGGATGGATGGCAACTGAATCCGTATGAGGAAAGCAAGGGAGAACTGGTGGAAACCACAAAGAAACCGGTCTATAAGAATCATTCGCATAATGTGAGCCAAACCTTGAGCTACGCAGCCACAGAGCGTTTAAGCCTTCATTTGAACGGTAATCTTTTTATCAGCGAGAACGACCGTACCGGAGCCTACGATTACAACAACCGGCATCAGTCCTATACAGTGGGTGGAACAGCCAAATATCTGTTGGCTAAGCGGGCTTCATATATAGAAGGGAATATAAGCACCACCAATTTCCGTTCTTTTTATGACTATATAAATGATGCAAAAACGCATAAAACCGGTGACGAAGTCCTCAGTAAAGACCAGACTTACACCAATGCCAATCTAAAAGGTGTATTCAAGACTCACGAGAACAATACACTTTTTACCGGACTGGACTATGTATTCGAAGGCTTGGAGCCGACTGAAACCAGCAAGATGCTGAATAATGAATACCAAAGTGTTTATACACTGGCAGCATACGTACAGGACGAAGTAAAACTACTGGATGCAATCAGCGTAGTGGCAGGTATACGGTATGCCTATAATGAAAAGTTTAAAAGCCAGTTCACGCCCAAACTATCCTTGATGTACCAATATTCAGGACTGAATGTACGTGCATCCTACGCTGCCGGATTCCGTTCACCTACCTTGCAACAAATGTATGCCGTTTCTGAAAGCCGTGGACAAATCACGGTCGGAGACCCTGACCTGGACCCGGAAAAGAGCAATTTCTATAATTTGAATATAGAATACAATCATCGTTTGTTCTCCATTGCCGCGTCCATTTATCAGAATGACCTGAAAGACAAGATCGAAGCGGAAGATATAGGAACAACGCCCGAAGATATTGAAAACGGCATCACTCGCAGACGCCAGTACCGCAATATAGAAAAGGCACGTGTGAAAGGCTTTGACATAGGTTTTTCAGTCCGTCCCTTCACAGGCTTCATGTTCGGAGCAAACTATATTTACACGGACGGGCGCAACCGTACGGAAGACATCCGTTTGGAAAGAACAGTACATCACTCGGGTAATTTCAATGCCAGCTGGCGAAAAACATGGAATGATTATACATTCAATATTGCAATCAACGGACGCTATCAAGGTACACGCTGGTCTAAAACTTACGGTGACGCCCCCGCCCACCAGCTTTGGGATATCAACACACGCCATTCATTCAATTTAAAATCTGTTGCTCTGGAACCCGCCGTCGGAGTTGAAAACATTTTCAATTACACAGATGACCGTCCTTATAACAGTAATTATGCAACTCTGACACCGGGACGCTCTTTCTATGTCAGTCTGCTGGTTCGTTTCAAGCAATAAAACTATTTTTAGCATGACCTCTAAAACCAGACTTGTCTATCTGCTCATAACAACTTTCTGCCTGGCAGGTTGCGGCTATAAAAGCCGCAACCCGGTGAGTGAAAACGGGCTACCTTCCGCAGATACCATACAAACAGCCCTGGCCCCCCGTTATGCCAAAGGCTTCAAAATAACTGTTCGTCCGGATGGAGTAAAGCTTCTGTCCATCTCGGAGCCGAACAATAACCATGCAATACCCGAACTTTTCGCCTTAGTTCCTAAAGGAACAAAAGCCGAGATACCCGATGGCTATACCGTTATTCCGACTCCGACAGACAGAGTGATCTGCATGACCACGCCGCAACTGGCAGGTTTTACCGGTCTGAACGCTTATGACAAAGTGGTAGCGACAAGTACCACCCGCCGGATGCAGAATAAGGAATGGCTTGCCCGATTAAAAGACGGACGGGTGAAAAAGATAGGAATGGAAGGAAACTTTGATACGGAAATTATCATTGCATCCCAACCCGATATCATTTTCGTATCTCCCAACCGCCGGGGAGGGTATGAAGTGATGAAAGAGCTGAACATCCCTCTGGTTCCCTATTGGGCTTTCAAGGAAACATCACCATTGGGGCTGTCCGAATGGATCAAGGTAGCAGGTATGTTTATCGGTAAAGAGGAAGAGGCATGCCAATTATTTGCACAAATGGAACAACGCTATAACCTGTTGAAAGCCAAAGTTTCCAATGTAAAACAGCGTCCCAGTGTATTCAGTGGAGAAATGAGAAGAGATACCTGGTATGTACCCGGAGGACAAAGTTTCTATGCCCGCTTGTTCGCCGACGCAGGGGCCGATTACTTTATGAAGGATAATAGTGAAACAGGAGGTGTACTCATGGATTTTGAAACCGTATACGCCAAAGGATATAATGCCGGCTACTGGAGAGTGATGAATGGTTATAAAGGAGAATTCTCTTATGAAGCATTAAAAGCTTCCAATCCACAATATGCTGATTTCCGGGCTTTTAAAGAAAAGAAGGTTATTTATTGCAATCTGGAATGGATACCTTTGTATGAGAATCTTCCCCTCTCACCCGATGTTCTTCTGAGTGACATGATAAAAGCTTTTCACCCGGAACTACTTCCCGATTATCATCCTGTGTTTTATTCGCTTCTGGAAAAAGAATAAGTATTCCAGTTCTCATGCTTATGGTAACAAACAGTTTTAATCCGGTTTATCTATTTCACTATTACAAAAATGGCTGAAGTCTCGGACTTCAGCCATTCCGTAAAAGGTTATTCCAATATACCGGCAATATCCTCCGCCATCTGCTTGTCAGTCAACCGGTTGGCTTTCATCAGCTCATCCAGATTATAGCGGTCTGCAAATTCTTTACGAAGTCCGTAATTCAGCACCCGCATTTCAGAATTACCATAATAACGCGCTATCTTCTCGCCGAATCCTCCATCCAGCACCCCGTCTTCCAACGTTACGACAATACGATGCCCCACTTTCAACTCTTCCAGCATCAGTTCGTCAAGCCCTGTTATGTAACGGGGATTAATCAAAGTAGCCTCAACACCCGACTCTTCCCGAAGCTTATTCTTCAAAGCCTGTCCCAAATCATAGAAAGAACCCAATGCAAGAATAGCAACAGTTTCTCCCCTGGCTGTCATTTTGTAGCGGTTTAACTCGCTATAATCCGTGTCAAACTCTTCCTTACGATGCACCACTGCCACTCCCGGCACACGGATGGCAACGGGATATTCCGTCTGGCGGACAGCCCATTCCAACATAGCAAAATACTCTTCGGAACACGTAGGAGCCAGATAAACCATATTCGGGATATTGCTGATAAGCGGAATATCGAAGAAACCCAGATGAGTCACATCGTTCATTCCGGCTACTGTCCCCATAAACACAGTGATCACCGCCGGATTTCCATTGATACACAAATCCTGAGACAACTGGTCATAGCAACGCTGGATAAAAGTACTGTAAACCCCGTACACCGGACGTCCGCCACCGGCAGCGATACCCGATGCCAATGCCACGGCATGTTCCTCGGCAATACCTACATCCACAAACTGACGCCCTGCCTGTTTCCGGCGTTCAGGAGTAAAACCTATCACAGTAGGAGTACCCGAACTGATGGCAACAACCGTGTGGTCCTCCTTCATCTTCTCCAACAAAAACTTCCCGGTCAGGCTATGGTAATCCTCCATACCGCTGCAATCCACCTTCGGCTTACCCGTTTCCAGATCGAAAGGCATCTCCCAATGAAATTCCTCCCGGTCGGCTTCTGCCGGAGCGTATCCCTTTCCTTTCTGTGTGTGAATATGAACCACTGTGGGACGTGATGTATCTTTCACCTTGGCAAAAGCCGCAACCAAAGACGGAATATCATTCCCCTCTCCCACATAAAGATAATCCAACCCCAGAGAACGGAAGAAATTACAGGACGACCGTCCCTCCGTGTCGCGCAGTTCTTTCAGGTTCTGATAGAGCCCGCCGTGGTTTTCGGCAATGGACATTTCATTATCATTAACCACTATAATAAGGTTGGTTCCCATTTCTCCCGCATTGCTCAGACCTTCATAAGCTTCTCCGCCGCTGAGCGAGCCATCTCCTATCACGGCTATGATATTCTCGTGTCCGCCTTTCAGATCTCTGGCTTTGGCAAGACCGCAAGCCAGACTGACAGAGGTGGAAGTATGGCCGATAGTGAAAAAATCGTGCCCGCTTTCCCAGGGATTGGTGTATCCGGACACCACATCATAATCCTCCGGATTCAGGAAAGCATCCTTACGCCCGGTCAGCATCTTATGTGTATAACTTTGATGGGATACATCATATACCATCTTATCCGTCGGTGAATTGAATACATAGTGCAATGCTATTGTAGCCTCCACCATTCCCAGATTAGGTCCCACATGTCCTCCGTGGGCACTTAACTTGGTCAATAATGCATTGCGGATTTCACCTGCCAACTGTCTTAACTGTTCCGCAGAAAACTGTTTTATGTCTTGCGGAGAATTTACTTGTTCAATATACATCGTTCTACCTGTTTAAATGATTTCATCTGTTGTCTTGCTTCATTCCGATGCGGACAAAGCCGCTTTCATTTCACAATGCAAAGATAAGCCAGGCCCCATTCATTCTTTGTAGATAAATTACAGATAGAATTACCATTTTTACAGAAGGGAACTGTATCACAAAAACATGGTACTGCAACCCGGTTATCAATTCTGCGAGAGCCGGTAATCACTGGGGGCGACACCTGTTATTTTCTTGAAAAGCACACTGAAGCACTGCACATTAGGATAGCCTAACTTCCGTGCCACAGCAGCAGGCGTATGACCGTCCTGCAACAACATGTGCCTGGCTATATCCAGCCGCTTCAGTTGCAAATATTCCTCCAAAGTCTTGCCGGTTTCAAATTTCAGCAGATCATTGAAGTAAGCGACAGACAAATCAAGCTCTCCCGCCATATAGCCGGATGTGGGCAACTTGCCGCCTTGCAACCTTCCGGATGCGATATATTCCACAAACAAACGTTCCATGTTTTCCAAAAGAGCCTTGTTCTTATTCTCACGGGTAATAAACTGGCGCTCGTAATACCGGGTGCAATAATCCAACAGAAGTTCTATATGCCGGGAAAGAATAATACTGCTATGAGTATCAATGGGATGATGCAACTCATCCTCTATATTCGAGAGGCAACACGTCACTTTCTCTGTCTCACGCCGCGAAAGATGCAGCGCTTCTTCCTTGCGATAATGGAAAAAGGTATAATTTTTAATATGATTCTTCAGTGAGGTGCGGAACAACAGGTCAGGATGAAATGCCAAAAGATATCCTTTATCCGGCAACGTATTCTCCTTACTCATACGAAAGATCTCGCCGGGAGTGAGAAACACCATGGTAGCATTGGAGTAATCATAGTATTTCCGTCCGCAGCAGCAACAACCGCCCGGACAATCCTCAATCAGCAAGACAGCATAGAATTCAAACTTCACCGCATCCTCTTCCAATGAAGGATTCTCCAGATTGATGATGCCCACCTGCGGATGCAATGTCTTGCAACCCAGACAGCGGTTACATTCATATACAGTCCTCAAGTCCAACATAGTCTCTTGCATTGCTTGTTACGACAGAATACTATAAAAGAAGGTTTTGTGCCCGATATTCATTCGGTGTACAGCCCACACGCTTCTTGAACAACCGGCAGAAATGCTGCGGATATTGAAATCCCAGTGAATAGGCTACCCTGCTGACGGTTTCTCTCCTGTCGGACATCCGTTCCTTTGCCAGTTCTATCACTTTTTCCTGAATATATTCCTGTGGAGTCTTGCCGGTTTCCTTCTTGAACATATCCCCGAAGTAGTTGGATGAAAGGCACAGTTTGTCAGCAAAGTATTTCACGGTAGGCAATCCGTCACGCTCGGCAAGTTCGCCCTCAAAATAATCGTCAAGCAACCCTTCAAAGCGTGTCAACACATCACGGTTCGAATGACTGCGGGTGGCGAACTGACGTTCATAAAAACGCATACAGTAATTAAGAAGCAGTTCTATATAGTTTACCAGCAAGGTCTTACTGTGCTTGTCCACTCCCCGTTCCAGTTCCATACGGATAATCTTCAGGCAATCTGTCATAATATTGCACTCATCTTCCGAAAGGTGCAGCGCCTCGCTCACTTCATACGAAAAGAAGGTATATTTTTTTATTGTTTTTCCAAGCGTGGTCCCCCGTAACAAATCCGGATGAAAAAGAATGCCAAGCACATTCAACTGCACACGGTCGGTGGTCAATGTGGTTTCCGTTGTTTGTCCCGGAGCAAAACATACCACGGTTCCCTCCTGATAGTCATAACTCCGACGCCCGTATTTGATATCACAAGCTTTCTCCAATTTCAGATAAAGTGCATAAACGCCATAGTTCCAGTGCACATAGTCCATCTGCCGGGTAGCCTTGTTCAAATCAATGACACTGACCAACGGATTCAGCGTTTCAAGTCCGTATAGACTGTTATATTGGTCCACACTGTCTAAATTTAATATCTTATCCATCATTCTAACTTGTTTAATGTCTGCTAAAATACAGCTTTTTCAGTTATTTGAAATATTCCGGTCACAAAAATAAGAAGTTATCCGGACAAGGTTATAACCTCAATTACGGATTATCTTACCTTAGTTACCGAATCTTATCCCATCCGGGAATAAAAAGAAGAGCCGGAATGTTCCTGCCGGGCTACCCACTCCATATATATGGCAGCACATTCATACACTTGTTGAGCTAAAAGGACATTGCTTTTTCGATGACGATGTGGCAGGAACAAATTGATGCTAATCATCAATCAAAAAAATGTATCCGATTGGTTCAGGGAGCTGTTTAGCAAACTCTATCAAAGGATACAACTGAAAGAGGTGCAGAAAAGGAGCAAAGGTTTTAGCCTGTAAAGAAAGGTATTTTGCTGAAATACAGTAAAAAGTGCAATTCACAATGAATGATATACTGTACCTTTTGCTATATTTGCATATAATCCATTTAATATTAAAAGAATGAATGCGGATTTTGATTATTTAGAAATAAACCGGGGAACAACAGGGTAGATATCCATCTGAAATCTGACTTTTAAATATAGGATAAAACATTAAAGTAATCATATTCCGATGGTCTATTCCATAATAGCTACAAAATAAGAAAGACTGAAAAGAATTTACCATAAATATAATAGATATGAAAACAGACTTTACAATCAGGGAAGCTCAACAGACGGATACTATTGCGCTAAAAGAATTATTTCAAAACACTGTTCTTGCGGTAAATAGCAAGGATTATTCGCAGGCAGAAGTTGAGGATTGGGCATCCTGCGGAGATGACCTTTCTAACATTGAAGAGATGATAAAGACCCACTATTTTATTGTAGCTGTTAATCAACAGTCACAAATCGTTGGTTTTTCATCTATTACGTCTCAAGGCTATTTACATTCTATGTTTGTTCACAAGGACTTTCAAGGTAAAGGTATTGCTACGATGCTTTTGGAAGAAATAGAACGATATGCAATTACAGCCGGAATTATGCGGATTACATCCGAAGTGAGCTTGACTGCTCGCCCTTTCTTTGAAAAAAAAGGTTATATAGTAAAGGAAGAACAAAAGCGCAAAGCGAATCAGCTTTCTCTCACTAACTTTTGGATGGCAAGGGAAATGGCTAAAATCAAGCCTTATAATGGTCGTATTCCTGCTTGTGGTGTCTTTTGTGGGGGATGCCCCATATATACGAGAGAAAAAAGAGCTTGCAGAGGAGCCGAGTTAAATCATTCTCGTTGTGAAAAATGCAAAACATTTCATTTATGTTGTTTTGGGAAAAAGATAACACATTGTTTCCAATGCAGCAACTTCCCATGTACCAGATTTAAAGGATTTGCCAAACGTTGGCAAAAGCATGGACAGGATTTTATTGAAAATCAAAAACTGTTAAGTGAGATAGGTGAAGTGGCGTTTTTGGAGTATTATAATAAAAAGGTTACAGATTAAGTCAAGTTCGTTTTGGATATATAGACAAAGGAACAAACTAAACTTATTTATACTGACAGCAAAATATGTGCTGGCGAAAAGAAAACAAAGTTTTGTCGTTTCGCCAGCATTATTTTTGTACTTTTGTCACATATAACAAAATACAAATGGATATAAATCAGAATTATAGAGAAGCTGTAAAGAGCATAAAAGAAGCTATCCTACGCAGCCAGTACCGTGCAGCCGCATCGGTGAACAAGGAACAGCTATCTCTTTATTACGGCATCGGACGTTATGTGTCGGAAAATTCCCGTACTGGCTTTTGGGGAAAAGGTGCAATTGAACAGATATCTTCCCTATTGCAAAAAGAATTGCCGGGGCTAAGGGGATTTTCAGCTTCGAATATAAAGAACATGCGAATATTTTATGAAGCATGGGAATCTGTTTTAAATCGCCAGCCACTGGCTGACGATTTAGTATTGGATGAAAAATTACTTCTTGTAGAAATTCGCCAGCCACTGGCTGATGAATTTAACTGGTCAGACTTCCTTTCAATCGGCTTTAGTCATCATACTGAAATAATATCCAAAGCTAAGACTTTGGAAGCAAGGCTGTTCTATATACATGAGTGCGCCACTCGCTATTGGAGTAAATACACTTTAAGGGATTACTTAAAAACAGACCTGTACAGCCATCGGGGCACTTTTCCTAACAATTTCGCACAAGCATTGCCTGATACCAAGCAAGCTCTAAAAGCTGTTTGCTCATTCAAAGATGAATACTTGCTTGATTTCATTAATGTGGAGGAACTGAATGAACAGGAGGAGGATTTAGACGAAAAGATAGTAGAAAAGGCGATTGTTGCCAATGTGAAGAAGTTTATCATGACCTTCGGACAAGATTTCAGTTTTATAGGCAATCAGTATCGTATGGAGGTTGCAGGAGAAGAAATGTTTATTGATTTGCTCTTTTTCAATCGGGAGCTTAATTCCTTGGTCGCAGTCGAACTGAAATCCGGAAAATTCCGCACATCTTATTTGGGACAACTGAATACTTATCTATCTGCTTTAGACACATATATCCGGAAGCCGCATGAAAACCCTTCTATCGGAATAATCCTTTGCAGGGAAATGAATCAAACCTTTGTAGAGTTTGCCGTTCGTGATTATAACAAGCCGATGGGGGTTGCTACTTACCATGCATCTAAAGACATGCCGGAACGGCTTCGTAACGCTTTGCCGGATATTGAGGATTTGAGAAAGCTATTGTAAAGCAAAAGCCTTATTTCTTTTTCGGACAGGTAATCGCCTTTTATTACCTTTACATAAGAAACCCGCCACCAAGCGAATTTCTTCGTTTTTTGTTACTATTTTGTTACCTGCCGTTAGTAATAGGCTGATTTCTTCTTTGATAATCAGTTTGATATGCTGATCCATATATTATATATGGCAGAATCTGTAATTAAGGTCAGGATACCCGTAATTTATCTACAAAGAACCCAAGCAAATATACCTAAATTTGCAACATCATAAAATATTAAAACGTATATTTGAACCAAATAACATAAATCGTATGAAAAGACTCGGATTATTTATGACGGTAATCATGATACTGTGTATTACCGTAAACGCACAGAAACAGAGCAACAGAACATTAGTAGCTTACTTCTCGGCGACAGGTACAACAGAGAAAGCCGCCAAACAGATAGCGGAGGTGACAGGCGGAGCCCTCTACGAAATACAACCTGCAAAGAAATATACCTCCGCCGACCTGGACTGGCACGACAAATCCTCGCGCAACAGTGTGGAAATGGCAGATGCCTCGTCACGTCCCGCATTGCGTTCCCAGCCCCAAAACTTGGCAGCCTATGATACCATCTATATCGGTTTCCCCATTTGGTGGAACCTGGCTCCAAGAATCATCAACAGTTTTATAGAAAAAGGTGATTTCACAGGCAATATCCTCATTCCATTCGCTACCTCGGGTGGAAGCCGCATTTCTAACGCCGAACAAGAATTAAAGAAAGCCTACCCCAGCCTGAACTGGCAGAAAGGCAGGCTGATGAACGGTGCTACCAAAGAAGAGATTAAACAATGGACTAAAAAATAAATAGTATGAGAAAGAATTTAGGAGCAAAACCTTTTACCTATCCGCAACCGGTATTTATCATCGCCGCATACGATGAAAACGGTCTTCCCAATGCCATGAATGCGGCTTGGGGCGGTATCAGTGAAATGAATGAAATCAGTATTTGTATCAGCGAAGGTCACAAGACAACGGCCAACATCCTGAAACGCAAAGCATTCACAGTGAGCATGGCAGAAGCCGGGCAAATCATCGCTTGCGATTATGTAGGCATTGTTTCGGGCAACAAGGTTCCGGACAAATTCGCCCGTGCGGGATTCCATGCCACCCGGTCGGAATTTGTGGATGCCCCGCTGATTGATGAGTTATCCGTAGCTGTGGAATGCAAGCTGAAGGATTACAATCCCGAAACCTGTATCCTGCGCGGCGAAATAGTCAATGTAAGTGTAGATGAACGTGTACTGGATCAGAATGGAAAAGTGGATGCCTCCAAAGTTATTCCCGTCATCTTCGACCCGTTCAATAATGATTATCTGAAAGTAGGAGAAAAAGTGGGTAATGCTTTCTCGGATGGCAAGGCCTTAAAATAACGGAATCCGATATGATACAAACAGCGGAGGCAGCTTCTTCCATACAGAACAAACTCCGGCAAGCCGATTCCTAAGCTCTCACATCCTTGTGACTAAGCCTTTTTGAACGAATGATTTCTATCTCCCAAGCTTGCGGAGTTAAATCCATAGCCTTTGGAGTTAACTCCAAAGGCTATGGAGATAGAAATCATAGGTTTAAAAAGGGTTAAGTGCAGGAATAAAAAGGCTTAACCATCCCCATAGTGCCCCCCAATGATTCCGCCAACATTTTTTCTTCAAACTTATCTATCAGCAAATCGCTATAATTCTTAGTTCCTTTTTTAATTCTCACCGGCAATATCCTCTGCTTTGCCGACTTCCCGACTACGGCACATTCTGAATGATGCCTTATTCATTATTAAGCCTGATAAAAAAAGATTTCCATAATTTATAGAAAGAAAAGACTTGTTTCTCCCGCTCAAATAAGTAACTTTGTACGGTTAAGTTTGGCTCCTCATGCCAGCCACCACTTTCAGTCCGTCTATGTAAAAGCCTGAAAGCAAGATGAAGGAACTACTGTCAGGACAGCGCATTGTCATTCAGAGGATTATATTGGCTGAAAGCACTGAAGGAAACTTTTAAATCAGATTCCGGAAAGGAATAATTATATAATAAAAAATGAAAAAGGCCCAATTAATCGTAGCCGGCATTGGTCCCGGCTCACCCGAAGATATAACCCCCGCTGTAATACAAGCAGTCAAGAACAGCGATGTAGTAATCGGCTATAAATACTATTTCCAGTTTATCGAACCCTATCTGGAACCGGGCACCGAATGTATAGACACCGGAATGAAACGTGAAAAAGCACGTGCCGAACAGGCTTTCGAGCTGGCGGAACAAGGAAAGACTGTATGCGTTATCAGCTCGGGAGATGCCGGAATTTATGGCATGGCTCCGCTGGTTTACGAAATGAAATGCGAGCGTGGCAGCCGGGTGGAAATAGAAGTATTGCCGGGTATCAGTGCTTTTCAGAAAGCGGCTTCCCTGTTGGGAGCACCCATCGGTCACGATTTCTGTGTGATTTCCCTCTCCGACCTCATGACACCATGGGACCGGATTGAAAAACGCATCCATGCAGCCGCAACGGCAGATTTTGTAACGGCGGTCTATAATCCCAAAAGCGAAGGGCGGTATTGGCAACTCTACAGATTAAAAGAAATTTTTCTGAAAGAGCGTGCCCCCGAAACCCCGGTAGGCTTTGTGCGTCAGGCCGGACGTAAGGAAGAAACCGTGACAATCACCACTTTGCAAGAATTCGATCCCGAACAGGTGGATATGTTTACAGTGGTATTGATTGGCAACTCCCAGTCTTATTATCGGGAAGGGAAATTAATCACTCCGCGTGGTTATTACCGGGAAAAGACCACCGATGCGACAGGAATCGGTCAGGAGATTATGATAAACAGTTTCCGTACTATTGAGAAAGAATTGAAAAATAAAAATATTCCTTCGGATCACAAATGGGCATTACTGCATGCCATCCATACCACAGCCGATTTCGAGATGGAAAACATATTGCATATAGATCCTCTTGCCGTAGAATGTCTGTATAAAATATTGAATGAAGGAAAAGTACGTACAATTATTACGGATGTGACGATGGCTGCCGCGGGCATCCGTAAAGGTGCTTTGGAACGGATGGGCATCGGGGTGAAATGCTATCTGGGTGACGAACGCGCGGCAGCATTGGCAAAAGAAAAAGGAATCACCCGTACACAGGCCGGTATACGTATGGCAGCAGAGGAACATCCGGAAGCTTTATATGTATTCGGTAATGCCCCTACAGCATTGATGGAACTGTGTGACCTGATACGGAAAGAAAAAGCGCATCCATGCGGCATCATCGCTGCTCCGGTGGGCTTTGTGCACGTTTGCGAAAGCAAACACATGGTGAAACCTTTCAGCCATATCCCCAAACTGATAGTAGAAGGACGCAAAGGGGGAAGCAATCTGGCAGCGACTCTGGTAAATGCCATCCTTACTTTTGATGATGCGGAACAACTGAAACCGGGAAGAGATGTATAAGTCCATGCAAACATTCTATATAATAGGTATAAGCGATAACCGGAATCAATTTCTTTCTCCTGAAATCCGGAACTTGGTTTCTCAAGGGAAAGTCTTCTCGGGAGGAAAACGTCATCATGAATTGGTACACGCTTATTTGCCGGAAGATGCCGTATGGATAGACATCACCGTCCCGCTGGATGCGGTATTCTGCCGTTACGAGGAACATCCCGAAATAATCGTTTTCGCTTCGGGCGACCCGTTGTTTTTCGGCTTCGCCAATACCGTCATGAGAAAACTCCCGTCGGCAAAGATTATCTTATTCCCCACCTTCAACTCGCTGCAAATGCTGGCACACCGTATATTGCTCCCCTATCAGGAGATGCAGACCTTGTCGCTGACCGGACGTCCTTGGGATGCATTCGACTCTGCTTTAATCAGAGGAGATAAACTGATAGGCGTGTTGACCGACCGGGAAAAGACACCTGCCACCATTGCCGCCCGGATGCTGGAGTATGGATATGACAACTACCGCATGACCGTGGGGGAAGCATTAGGCAATGGCGAGGAAGAATCTGTACGTACATTCTCTTTAGAGGAAGCCTCCCAATCTGCTTTCCGCTTTCCCAATTGCCTGATACTGCAAAGAAACAAAGTGCATCCCCGTCCGTTCGGAATTCCCGAAAGTGAATTTCATCTGTTGAACGGACGCAACAGAATGATTACCAAAATGCCTGTCCGCTTGCTTACTCTCAGTATGCTGACATTAAGGGAAAAGAAATCATTCTGGGACATCGGTTTCTGCACCGGCTCTGTTTCCATAGAAGCCAAGCTCCAATTTCCGGAACTGAAAGTGACAGCATTCGAACAGCGTCCGGAAGGTAAAGAGCTAATGGAACGCAACAGTCGTAAATTCGGCACGCCCGGCATTACAACCGTCATGGGTGATTTTCTGGAAACGGAACTCGGCGGGCTTCCCGCCCCCGATGCCGTATTTATAGGTGGTCATGGAGGAAAAATGATAGAGATTCTACAAAAAATCAAAGAAGTGCTGTTGCCTGACGGAGTCATTGTATTCAATTCGGTTTCGGAAGAGAGCAAGGCCCTGTTCACAAAAGGTATAACGCAAATCAACAAGAAGGTAACACAGTGTACCCGTATTGCTGTGGATGCCTTTAATCCGATAGAGATAATGAGAGCGGAATAAATGATTTAAAACAGATAACAAATGAAAGCAATCATACTGATATCAGAAGCCAGCCTGCCGTTGGCAAAAACACTACAAAGAGAGTTGCCGGATACCCTTATTTATACCAAAAACGAATGCGAAGGCTGTATTTCCATCACATCCTGCCATCGGTTCATAGAGGAGCATTTCAATGACTTCGACAGCATCATCTTTATCGGTGCCATGGGAATCTGTGTACGCAGCATTGCAGGATGCATAAAAAACAAATATAAAGATCCGGCAGTGGTCTGTGTGGACAGTACGGGGCGCTTTGTCATTTCAGTACTTTCCGGGCATGTGGGGGGAGCCAATGAACTGACCCGCCATATTGCCGCCATTACAGGAGGAGAAGCTGTGATTACCACCCAAAGTGACAATGCCGGGTTATGGGCGCTGGACACGCTGGCTGGAAAATATGGCTGGAAAATAACTGTTCCTCATGCAAAAATGAACAGACTGGTCACACTTTTTGTCAACCGGGAACCAACGGCGCTGCTGCTCGATATAAAGGATAAAGGTACGGAGTATCTGGAACGCACGCTTCCCGCACACGTAAAAGTGTTCTATCATTTCGAAGACATGCCCCAATCGGAATTCAAGTTGATTATTGCTGTTACACCTTATATATATAGTGCGGAGATTCCCATGCTCTGTTTCCATCCCGCCGTCCTCCACTTGGGAATAGGTTGCCGGAAACAATGCGATCCTTCGGGCATTGCGGAATACATAGAAGCCGTGATGCACAGACATGGTTTGTGTCCGTTCTCTCTCGCCTCCCTCAATACCATCGAACTGAAAAAAGACGAGCCTCTGCTGGAAATCCTCCACCGGCGATGGGCCGATACGGAAACCCATATTTATCCTGCGGAAGAACTGAAAGATATCACAGTTCCCCATCCGTCTGAAAAGGCATTCGAAGTGACAGGCGTCTATGGAGTGGCCGAAAGCACAGCCTTGAAAAGCAGCGGTGAAGGAACACTTGTATTGGAAAAGCAAAAGGGCATGCTGACAGAAGGAAACCACTTCACTTTTGCCATAGCCGTCAGTGCGACAGCCATGCGTGGCGGACATATAGAGATAGTGGGTGCAGGTCCCGGTGATCCCGAACTGATTTCGGTACGCGGAAAACGAATGTTGGAGAAAGCGGATCTTGTTCTGTATGCCGGAAGTCTTGTTCCCCGCGAACTGACCTTTTATGCTAAAGAAGGAGCGACCGTACGCAGTTCCGCCGGTATGGATTTGGAGGAACAGTTCGCCTTGATGAAAGAGTTTTATGATAAAGGATTGTTTATTGTACGCTTGCACACGGGAGACCCTTGCATTTATGGAGCCATCCAGGAACAAATGGCTTTCTTCGACCGCTACAAGATGAGTTATCATATCACTCCGGGGATCTCCTCGTTCCAGGCGGCTGCGGCAGCATTAAGGTCACAGTTCACCATCCCCGAAAAAGTACAAAGCATAATCCTCACCCGTGGGGAAGGCCGTACTCCGATGCCCGAAAAAGAACAATTACATAAATTGGCGCAATCGCAAAGTACAATGTGCATTTATTTAAGTGCGGGCATTGTGGAACAGGTACAGGAAGAGCTGATGCAGGCATACCCTCCCGAAACTCCGGTTGCCGCCTGTTATAAGCTGACTTGGAAAGAAGAAAAGATTTATCGCGGAGAGTTGAAGGATTTGGCTAAGATAGTACGTGACAATAACCTGACGCTGACTACCTTATTGGTAGTAGGCGAAGCGATAGACAACCGGAAAGGTCTGTCCCGACTCTATGCGCACGAGTTCAAACACTTGTTCAGAAAGTAAAAAAAGAATCATTCACATCCAGCCTATGATACTGATTTTAGGAGGAACTACCGAAGGACGCACCGCCGTGAAAGTTGCCGATGAAGCCGGAAAGCCCTACTTCTACTCTACCAAAGGAGAATGGCAGGAGATACAATGCAAGCACGGCATCCGTATCACCGGAGGAATGGACACGGAGAAAATGGAAAGTTTCTGCCGCCAAAACAACATCCGTTTGTTGGTGGATGCTGCCCACCCGTTTGCCTCCCAACTCCACCGGACTGTGGATGAAACAAGCCGGACGCTACATCTTCCTGTCATACGTTTTGAAAGGAAGTATCCTCCACGCACCGAAAACATCATCTGGTGTGAAGACTATGCAGATGCCATTTACCGGTTAGAGAAAGCAGGAACCGATCGTCTGCTGGCACTGACCGGAGTACAGACCATCGGGAAGTTACGCCCTTATTGGGAGAAACATACCTGTTGGTTCCGCGTACTGGAACGGGAAACTTCCATCACATTAGCCCAAGAACAAGGCTTCCCGAAAGGAAATCTGGTATTCTATCATGCCGGAGAATCCGAAGCTCTTTTATTAGAGACACTACATCCACAGGCCATTCTGACCAAGGAAAGCGGAGAATCCGGAGGATTTTCGGAGAAAGTGAAAGCGGCACAGGCTGCAAAAATCCCGGTCTTTGCTATAAAACGCCCTCCCCTTCCCAGGCATTTCATGATCGTTACCGGTGAATATGGATTGAGAAAACAGATAGAAAAGAACATCCCTGCTTTTTACCCGTTGAGAAGCGGCTACACCACAGGGGCCTGCGCTACTGCAGCTGCAAAAGCAGCATTGACGGCTCTGATTTTAGGGGAAGAACAGAAAATGATATCCTTCCGCCTTCCCGATGACGAGGAAATGACCTTACCGGTAGCCCATACAGAAATAGAAAAGAACAGTGCCACCTGCACCGTTGTTAAAGATGCGGGAGATGATCCGGATGTCACTCACGGCGCATCCATTGTGGTAACGGTAAGTTTTAGCAATCACCCGGACATCCGTTTCCTGCAAGGTGAAGGAGTGGGACGAGTCACCCTTCCGGGGCTGGGATTGGAAATCGGGGAACCCGCCATCAATCGCATCCCCCGGCAAATGATAATGAAAGAATTATCGGCGCTTTATGACAAAGGGCTGGATGTTACCATTTCCGTTCCCGGAGGAAAAGAGTTGGCACAACGTACTTTCAATCCTAAACTAGGAATTGTGGACGGCATTTCCATCATTGGAACTTCGGGCATAGTCCGTCCTTTTTCTTCAGAAGCTTTTGTCGAGGCTATCCGCAGGGAAGTGGAGGTTTGTGTGGCTGTGGGCTCATCCAGACTCATCATTAATTCGGGAGCAAAAAGCGAACGTTTTGTGAAGAAGGAGTATCCGGGATTACCTGCTCAGGCTTTTGTACATTATGGAAATTTTATAGGGGAGACACTCAAGATAGCTGCCAAGCTTAAGGTTCCATTGGTTACTTTAGGCATTATGATAGGCAAGGCGGTGAAACTGGCCGAAGGAAATTTGGACACACACAGTAAGAAAGTGGTGATGAATAAAGAATTCCTAAGGCAGGTGGCAATGGAAGCCGGATGCTCTCCGGATGTTGAAAGCATGATAGAAAAGTTGACATTAGCCCGTGAATTATGGACCTTGCTGTCTGAAGAAGACAGCGGAAAGTTCTTTCCGTGTTTGTTGGAACATTGTTTTGCACATTGCGTCCCCTTATTGCCCGAAGGAAAATTGACAATCCTCTTGATTGATGAAGAAGGGAATATTCCTTTCAGGATACAATAACTGATTATTTAGACGCTGCTGCTAAACGGAAGCTAATATAGCAGTGACTTGTTCTAACAATTCCTCTATGGTATCTACCTTTATCGTCCTCCCGGCTACCGGGTGGATAATATATCCACTGGTAGTCATATCTCCCGTTTCAATATAAAAATCGGACTCAACACGCCGGCTTGCCAGAATACCATTCCGCTGCAAGGCTTTCCGTACCATCGCATACTTATTCCCATGTCCCACCAGACGGACTTCTTTTTCAAACTCATTGTCAATGCGGAACAGTCCGGTTTCCATATCAAAAACAATTCCCTTACGGGAGAAAAAATTACTCAGGCATCCGTCTATGGAAAGATCTTCAGGAGTTCCTATAGTCACTCCATTGGCTTTATCCATCAGCCAAATCTTATCAGCAATCTGCAAAGCTAACTCTAAATCATGGGTGGAAAGAAAAATCGTCTTGTTGGTAGAACGTGACAAATGATGAAGCAGTTGCATAATCTCCACTTTACTGGGGAAATCAAGAAAAGCAGTCGGCTCATCCAGAAAAATCACCGGGGTTTCCTGTGCCAACGCCTTTGCTATCATTACTTTCTGACGCTCACCGTCACTCAAAGTATGTACCATCCGGTATTTCAAATCCTCAATCCTTACCAGCGCAATGGCATCGTTTACTGTATTCTTGTCCTCCTTGCTTAAATTTCCCCAGAAACCGGTATAAGGACTGCGCCCCATACCCACCAGTTCTTCCACGGTCATGTTCCGCAGACTGCATTTTTCGGTCAATACCACTCCGATAACTGTCGCCAACTGTTTATCGGTGTAATCCGTCAGTTTCTTTCCCATTATTTCTATCTCTCCTCCTACAGGCGGCTGAAAGGCAGACAAAGTACGCAATAAAGTAGATTTCCCTACTCCATTCGCCCCCAAAAGACAAGTCAGTTCCCCACTGCGGATAGTAGCATCAATGTCCTTCGCTACAATCTTGGTTCCCCCCTTACCGGGATAACCGGTAGTCAGTTTCCGAATATGTATAGTTTCTTGATTCATCATTACTCATTCATTTCATTGCGACGTTTATTGAATAAAACCGACATCACTACCGGAGCACCTACCAAAGCCGTCACCGAATTTACCGGCAATGCACCTTCGAAACCGGGCATACGGGCAATCAGATTACATACCAATGCCAATGACGCACCTGCCAGTAAAGAAGCAGGCATCAGAATACGATGATCGGATGTGCGGAACATTCCCCTGCAAAGATGCGGAACGGCCAGCCCCAGAAAAATAATCGGACCGCAATATGCGGTAACAATAGCTACCAATACTCCCGAACAAGTAATGACAAGCAGACGGGCACGTTTTATATTCAATCCGAGATTCCGTGCGTATGCATCTCCCAGCAGCAAAAGATTCAATGTTTTGACAAGCAGGAAGGAAAGTGGCAACAATACCACCATGATACATATAAATAAAGTCATCTGATCTCCCGATACACGGGCAAAACTTCCCAACCCCCAAATGACATATGCACGAATATCCTCCTCCACACTGAAAAATTTCAGCACACCTATCACCGCATTGGCTATGTAACCAATCATCACACCGATAATCAGCAAAGTAACATTGCCCCTTACTTTTTGGGAAACGAAAACAATAAGTGCCATAATGGAAAGTGAACCTGCAATAGCTGCTATGGTAAGGGCTATTTCCCCCATAAAGCCTAGCTTGCTCAAAGCAACACCACCCAAACTGCCCGAAAGAAGCACCACAAAAGCAACTCCCATACTGGCTCCCGAACTGATGCCCAGTACCGACGGACCGGCCAAAGGATTGCGGAAAACAGTTTGCATCTGTAAACCGCTGACAGAGAGCCCCGCCCCCGCCACCAATGCGGTAAGCGCCTGTGGTACCCGTGATTTCCAAATAATATTTTGCCAGATAACAGACTCATTCCCTGTTCCCCAAAGGATATTCCACACAGCACGAAGCGGTATGGAAACAGAACCTAATACCAGATTCAGGAAGAAAAACAGAAAAATAGAAGCCATAATTAGCAGCATATAAAATGCAACAGGTCGTTTCATATACTATTTTCCTATTTAAGCAATTCATAATATCCCGGTTGGTGACCGGACAAAAGCTGCGGATGAAAGATTTGAATCAAATCTGCCAGAACAACTTCCGGTTCTGTAGGCATACTCTCATAAAAAGGTTTTTCACGCATGTTACAATAAATCACCCCTTTCTCTTTGTATGCTTTGAAATCAACATAACGGGCATCTTCCTCTTTCAACGTGTTATAAGAAAATTCTCCTTGATAGCTATTCACAATACGCCAATAATCGGCACCTGCCGCTTGGCTGTAAACTGTTTCAAAATCGAGGGTGACTCCTCCAGACTGTTCATCGTCTTTCAAAAAATAATCGGCACCGGCATCTTTAAACAATTGTGCGAGAAAACTCCTCCCTCCTACAGCATACCAATTGCCGCCCCGCAATTCTCCACTGAATACCACCGGGCGTTTTGTCACCCGACCGGTCAGTTCCTTCAGCTCGTTATATCTTTTCTTAATAGCGGCAAACTGCTCATTAGCTTTTTCTTCTTTTCCCAATAACAAGCCCACAAACTTTATCCATTCAGCCTGTCCCAAAGGAGTCATTTCCTTATATCCCAAATGCGGCATCAAAGGAATGCCTACCTCTTTCAAAGCATCGTACCCCCCTCGTTTAAAAGGAGAGATCAAAATCAAATCCGGGTTTACACTCATAATCACCTCATTATCGAAATTCCCTTCAATACCTATCTTATGAATGCTTCCATCTTTCAAACGATCATTTATTTTCTTGTTAAACAAATGACGTGTACTGGTGATACCCACCACTGCATCCAGCTCTTCCAACTTGATAAAATTGGAAAGTTGCAGGGAAGTCATGCAGATAACGCTTCGTATGGGAGTTTCAATAACCGTATAATCCGCAGGTATGTTTTCCGCTTCCACACCTCTTGGCACCAAAGCATAATGAAAAGACTGACTTTCTTTATTCTGAGGGTCCTGAATGTCAAGCAGACAAGCCTGATCCGTATAGGTTATTTTAAACCCTTGGGCATATTCCGGAATAATCTTCACAATAGAAGAATCTGTCAATGTCTTATGTTCCAGATTCCCGGAGCCCTGTTTGTGCTTATTTTGGCAGGCTGTAACAGTCAATAATAACAAAAGGCCCGAAGCCCATATTAGTTTTTTCATGTTCTTTTCTGTTTTTCAGCCAACAAAGGTAATCAATTCTCTTGCTTTATACGGAATTTTTCAGCACTTTTGCGTGCTTAAAAACTGTAAATACCTACAAAAGATGAGTCGTCCGATCTATTTTGTTTCTTTAGGACCCGGTGATGCCGAACTGATTACATTGAAATCATTGCATGCTTTACAGCAAGCAGACATAATATATTGTCCATCAACGGTTCGGGAGCCAGACAAAATCTTGTCACGTGCCGCCACCCTGTTACATAAGCTAGGCATCAAAGGAGATATACACCTATTCTCGCTCCCGATGAGCAAAGACAGAACAAAAGCAATCAAAGTCTATCGGCAACTTTTCGAAGAAATGAGGCTGGAACAAAAAGCAGGAAAACGGTTGGCGGTAGCAGTAGAAGGCGATGCGGGAATTTACGCCTCCGTTCACTATGTACTGGATCTCCTCGAAGAAAATGGAATCCCCGTAGAGCAACTTCCCGGTATTCCTTCATTCATCGCTGCGGAAGCGGCCGCAAAACTACATCTCATCAGCCAAAAAGAAAGACTGGTCATTATTCCGGGCAATATTACTTCGGACGAACTGGACATGTATCTGAGCCATCATCATGTGCCGGTTATCATGAAATTATCTCAATGTGCAGACATAGTACAGGATTACATGGAGTCCCACCCCCAATACAGTTATCATTATTTTGAAAATATATCGACAGCCGAAGAATATCATTCTTCCCATCAGGCGGAACTGAAAAGAAGAGTATTTCCTTATTTTTCCTTAATGATCATCTTTAACGAACAGACACGGAAGGATGATAGTGCAAAATAGCGTTCAGAATACCTTCAATATTTACATCATCTTTCTTGATAACTAAAAAATTGTGGTACATTCCTTCTTTCCGGTAACGGATCACAATCGACTTGAGTTTACCAGACTTTGTGTACTCCTTTTCTATCTCTGTGATGTTTTGCAAAGGAAAAACATGCCGAGGCTTCATCCCTCTTATAGCTAAGGTAAAAGAATCAGGAGTAATAGTATAAACAGACAATAACCTTACCCCCGTTATCAACAGAGGAGGAGTCAAGACCAGCAAAGATGCATATCTTCCATGCGCTATAAAAAGGCATGTACACGCCACCAACATAATAGCAATAACTGCCCAAATCCATAAAGGATAACCGGGTCTGAATTCTTGTTTTTCCATATGCCACATCTATCTTGTATAGATACAAAAATAGGGAGACTCAGTTTTATAACCAAATCTCCCTCAAGGAATTTATAAACTATTTCTAACAATTAATCTGATTAGAGAATACCCTTTACTGTTTCCAGCATACCCTTTTCTTGAATAGAGTCAAGATCAGCTTTTACTGCGGCGGTCAAACCCGGAATGTTGTTCAAGTTCTCACCCCAAATAGATTCTGCTGCCAACACGCCTTCCGCCACTTTCTGAGTGCAGCCTGTAGCCCAAAGTTCTTTCAGCAGATTCATGATTTCAGGAGCATCGTTCGGAACAATCTCAGCACCGTCAGCACGAACACCACCTTTATAATAAGTGATGATAGCCGCCAGTCCCAATACCAAGCCTTTAGGCAACTCACCCTTACGCTCCAGATAAACTTTCAAGCCCGGGAGGTCGCGAGTTTCATATTTAGGGAATGAATTCAGCATGATAGAAGTCACCTGGTGATCAACAAACGGATTGTTGAAACGCTCCAAAACATCTTCCGCAAACTTCTTCAATTCTTCTTTCGGCAGGTTCAGGGTTTCCATCAACTCATCGAACATAACTTTATGAATGTATTTACCTACCACTTCATGCTCGCAAGCCTCGCGCACAATGTTGATTCCAGACAGATAAGCTACCGGAGACAGCACTGTGTGAGGACCGTTCAGCAAAGTAACTTTTCTTTCGTGATAAGGAGCTTCAGACGGAACGAACAATACATTCAAACCGGCTTTGTCGGCAGGGAATTCCTTGGCGACTTCCTGCGGAGCTTCAATTACCCACAAATGGAAGATTTCTGCCTGTACCACCAGATTGTCATCATACTGCAATTTTTCTTTAATAGCAGCGATATCTTTGCGGGGGAATCCCGGCACAATACGGTCTACCAAAGTAGCATAGACACCACAAGCTTCCTCAAACCATTGCTTGAAGTCTTCACCCAAGTTCCACAAATCAATATATTGATAGATGGTTTCTTTCAGTTTATGGCCGTTCAGGAAAATCAATTCGCAAGGGAAAATTATCAAACCTTTGCTCTTGTCACCATTGAACGTTTTATAACGGTGATACAGCAACTGGGTCAGTTTGCCCGGATAAGATGAAGCAGGGGCATCATCCAGCTTGCAGGCAGGATCAAAAGCGATACCGGCCTCTGTCGTATTAGAGATAACGAAACGCATTTCCGGCTGTTCCGCCAATTTCATAAATTCATCATTCTGAGAATAAGGATTCAAGGCACGACTGATCACATCAATTTTTGTCAGGCTGTTTACCACCTGTCCTTTATCCAAACCCTGCAAGTTTACATGATACAGACAATCTTGTGCGTTCAACATGTCAACCATACCTTTTTCAATAGGTTGAACCACCACCACACTGCTGTTGAAATCAGTTTTTTCGTTCATGTTGTAGATAATCCAATCCACAAACGCACGCAGGAAGTTACCCTCACCAAATTGAATGATTCTTTCGGGACGTTGAGTCTTTGCTGCTGTCTCCTTGTTTAATGCTTTCATATTTTTAATTATATTATGTGTTTATCCATACCTGTACTTATTGAAGACGAATCAGATTTTATTGTGTACTCATAGTATTCATGCTTTCTTTTAAATGGTAATATATATTTAAGTTTTTATATATCATCATTGAACCAAGCATTTAAAATCTTTAAATCTTCGCCGCAAAGATACAAATAATTTTGTTATTCCAAATAAAATTTCTACTTTCGTGTTCGATAACGGTTAATAAATCTAAAGAGATGCTCTTTGACATCTTTTTTAGAATGAGTTTTTACTGAAAGTCAAAATAAACAACAATTATATAGATATAAAAAGACTACTTATGAAAAACTTTATGGATGAAAACTTCCTGCTTCAGACAGAAACTGCGCAGAAGTTGTATCATGAACATGCGGCTAAAATGCCTATTATCGATTACCACTGCCACCTGATTCCCCAGATGGTTGCTGATGACTATCAGTTTAAGTCACTGACAGAAATCTGGTTGGGTGGAGACCACTATAAATGGCGTGCCATGCGTACCAACGGTGTGGACGAACGTTATTGTACCGGTAAAGACACCACGGACTGGGAAAAATTTGAAAAATGGGCGGAAACAGTTCCTTATACCTTCCGCAACCCATTATACCATTGGACTCATTTGGAATTGAAAACCGCATTTGGAATCAATAAAGTATTGAATCCGAAAACTGCCCGCGAGATTTTTGATGAATGTAATGAAAAGCTTGCCAAACCGGAATACTCCGCACGAGGCATGATGCGTCGTTATCATGTGGAAACCGTTTGTACAACCGATGATCCGGTAGATTCATTGGAATATCACATCAAAACCCGTGAAAGCGGATTCGAAATTAAAATGCTTCCCACTTGGCGTCCGGACAAGGCGATGGCAGTAGAAGTTCCCGCTGATTTCCGTGCTTATATGGAAAAATTGTCTGCTGTAAGCGGTGTCACGATATCTTCTTTCGATGACATGGTGGCTGCTTTGCGGAAACGTCATGACTTCTTTGCTGAACAAGGTTGTAAATTGTCTGACCACGGAATTGAAGAGTTTTATGCTGAAGACTATACTGATGCTGAAATCAATGCTATATTTAATAAGGTATATGGTGGTACAGAACTGACCAAGGAAGAAATTCTGAAATTCAAATCAGCCATGCTGATCGTATTTGGGGAAATGGATTGGGAAAAAGGCTGGACCCAGCAGTTCCACTATGGAGCAATCCGCAACAACAACACCAAGATGTTCAAACTTCTGGGACCTGATACCGGTTTCGATTCAATCGGTGAGTTTACCACCGCCAAAGCGATGGCTAAATTCCTTGACCGCCTGAATACAGAAGGAAAACTGACCAAAACTATCCTTTACAACTTGAATCCTTGCGCCAATGAAGTAATTGCCACCATGTTAGGCAACTTCCAGGATGGCACAATTCCAGGCAAGATTCAATTCGGTTCCGGATGGTGGTTCCTCGATCAGAAAGACGGTATGGAAAAGCAGATGAATGCACTGTCATTGTTAGGCTTGTTGAGCCGCTTCGTAGGTATGCTGACAGACTCTCGTTCATTCCTGTCTTATCCGCGTCACGAATATTTCCGCCGTACTTTGTGCAACTTGCTGGGTAATGATGTGGAAAACGGCGAAATCCCTGCTTGCGAAATAGAACGCGTCAATCAGATGGTGGAAGATATCTGCTATAATAATGCCAAGAAGTTCTTCCAATTCTGACAACCGTCAGAATGCTGAATATAAATAAATGAGGATGGAACAAATGTGTCTGCAAAAGTTTTCACTTTTTGTTCCATCCTCATTCCAGTCATAGCAATTCTTCTATAGCCTCCGTTATTTCCTTGTCGGTTTTTCCCATGCCATATCCTCGGATGACTTTCCGTATAATCCGTTCTTTATCCAAAATAAAAAAGTACGGAGCCGCCCCACCCGTCCGGTAATCTTCTATCACTTTATCATCTCCATCCAAAAACATATAATTCAATTCCTTTCTCTTTGCATAATTCTGAAGTGAATGCATCCGGCTCCAACTTTCAATGGCTACCAATTCAAAATCTTCTTCTTGGTACTTTCTTTTCAGTTCTTTCAGAAAAGGGATAGAAGCCTGGCAAGCTCCACAGCCTATTCCTGTTATATTTACCAAGATGACCTTACTTTTCAAATCACTCAATGACACGGGACGCTCCTTTATATCATTCAATGTCCATTCTGGTGCTTTCTTACCCGTCAGATTAGCGGCCATATTCCTGGAAGGAGCGCCATAATCATATTTTTTTGTTTCATAACCTTGCGGAACATAATCGAAAACATCAAACCTGTCAATTGTTTCTTTGTTTATTTCCACATTACAGCAAGTTTCCACCGATATATTATGGGACATCGCTCTCCGTTTCTTATAAGGCAAACCATTCGACTTGTGAATCCACAGTTCATAAATAGAGGTCGGCTCTACATAAAAAGGAGGTGGAGGCATGTGATAAGCTTTACCAAAGAACTCCACTTGTGTATCTTCGTTTATGACAAGTTTAAAATGAAAATAATCCCCACAATCTTCCAATGTGGTAACTATGCTGTCTTCTGTTTCCAAAGCATACCTGACAATATTCTTGCAATAATTAAAGAAAGGTGGGGTCAACGGTCTGAAAGGTAACGGTCTGGTGGTAAAATTATCGATTTTTATTTCCTTGACAGCATGATTCACCAACACACGTACTTCACCATTATAACCGAATTGGAACTCTTTACCATCATCTGTTCCCAAATTCACAAAACTTGCCCCTATCGTAGAATCAGCCGGATCATCGAACTCTTTCACTATATATTTTCTAATACTGGAAGGAATTGTATCACCAGGATTCCAGACTTCGCTCTCTACTTTATACGTTGCTGACTTAATCTGCTCTAAATTATCCAACACCTTTTTCAAATACTCTCTCTTGTCATCTTGGCCATTCACCACATACACCGGCAATAACAAGAGAAAAAAATAAAACAGCTTTTGTTCTCATACGTTTCTTGCTTTTATTGATTCGCAAAATATTTTGCTGACGCAAAGAAGAAGAAAAGCCTGTATCTCTGCAAAATATTTATCTGAACTCTTTCTGAATTTTCTCCTTTTTCAGAAAAAGATCAGATAAAACACCTGTTTTTTCCTTAACGTTATTTACTTTTGCATTCAAAATTCATACGATGAAAAGGGCAAAAACACACATTATCTTATTTATGGCAGTCACCATCACCGTTCTATATACTGTTTATATCGCTTTTCATAATAGTGCCGAACGAGTGAATACCCAAATAGACCACGCTTTCAAATCCGCCATTACGGAAGATTACAATGAAAGACTTGCCTACATCAGAGCTATTATCATCCCGAACCTACAAACTGGGATATAAAAATGTATACTATCGCTCCCAGCCTACACCAAAAAGTAAAAAGCTACACCATAAGAACCAGACAAGGAAAAACAATCTATACTTTTAAAGACAGTCTGGACGAGCAGACCGCCAAACGTATGCTGAACCAATACATTCTATCCCAACTAAAACCCATAAAGCCCGATGAGTTAAATGCAACCTTTAGAAAAATATTATCCGATCATGGCATAACCGGCAGGACCGGAACTATTTATTATAACAAATCCATTTCCCAACACAGCGACCAAAGTTCTGCAATTCCCCGAACGGCATACAATACTCCCCGATACATAGTAGATATCACCCAGAACATCAAGGTACAAGCATGGGTAAACTATGACTTCAAAACTATTTTACGACACATAGACAACACACTCTTTTGGCTCATCGGACAATTGATGATTCTTATTTTCATACTCATTTTTCTTAAAAAGGAAAAGGATACTCAAACACTCCTTACCCGTATGAACATAGACATGGAGAAACAAGAGTTGTATATAGGAAACAAAAAGTGCAACATTCAGAAATTAGACCTCACCTTACTAAATATGCTTTATGAAAAAGCAGGAACTTGCGTAAGCCGTGAAGAAATAAAAAAGAGTTTCTGGCCTACGGATGATAATGCCAATGAAAAAATAGATGCACACATCAAATCAATCCGGAAAGTTTTAAAAGAATTCCAAGAATATAAATTAATAACAGTCAGAGGAAAGGGTTATTATCTACGTATTCCATAATCCAGATTCCAGGCATTCTTTTAAAACAATATCCGCTAAATCATCTTTCCGAAAAAGCCTGTTTCTATTTTATTTCCTCCTTTTTTTATGTATATTTGCGGCTCTTTTAACACAAAAAACGTGGGGATTCACTAGAATTGGGAGAGCAACAAAATGAAAATCAAATTTATAAGTCTCGCAAGCGGAAGTAGCGGCAACTGCTATTTTCTCGGAACAGACAGATATGGCATATTGGTGGATGCAGGCATTGGCATCCGTACAATAAAAAAAACATTAAAAGAACTTGGAATCGGACTGGATATCATCCGGGCAGTATTCATAACACACGATCATGCCGACCACATCAAAGCAGTAGGGCATTTAGGAGAGAAATTTGGAATTCCTGTTTACTCCACTCCGGAAGTACATGCAGGAATCAACAAAAGTTATTGCATGACCGAGAAATTATCGACCTGCGTACACTATCTGCACAAAGGTGAGACAATGGAATTGGAAGATTTCGCAATTACTGCCTTTGAAGTGCCTCACGACGGAACTGACAATGTAGGCTATTGCATGAATATAGACGGTAAAATATTTTCTTTCCTTACTGACTTGGGGCATATCACCCCCACTGCCGCCGAATATATATGTAAAGCAAACTATTTGGTATTGGAAGCAAATTACGATGAAGAGATGTTGAAAATGGGACCTTATCCCCAATATTTAAAAGAACGTATTGCCGGGCCTAATGGACATATGAGTAACCGCGAAACCGCCGATTTTTTGGCAGAAAATATCAATGAAAGTCTTAAATACATTTGGCTTTGTCATCTTAGCAAAGACAATAACCACCCCGAACTGGCATACAAGACAGTAGAACTCTCACTACGAAACAAAGGGGTTATCGTCGGCAAAGATGTGCAAGTCATTGCTTTAAAGCGGAATACACCTTCAGATGTTTATGAGTTTGAATAAATTTCGATGAAAAGGTAAAAAAATGGTGCAAAATGTTGGATGTTTAAAAGAAAACACCTACCTTTGCAACCGCAAATCAGAAATGAATGCACTCTTAGCTCAGTTGGTAGAGCAACTGACTCTTAATCAGTGGGTCCAGGGTTCGAATCCCTGAGGGTGTACAA
>NZ_JAVHZY010000034.1:0-44997 GCF_031119655.1 Phocaeicola sp. GP0067 | reverse complement strand
CTCAGGCAAGTTTCATCCAAAGAAAGGTTTTCTCCAATGTTTTCAGGATAAAGGAGGTAGTCATGCGCATGTTCGAGTTGGTCCCAGTTCCGGTAATCACTGATTTTCTCCTTGTATTGTTTACGAAGAGTCTGCCCTTTTACGCCATAACGTTCCGCAAGCACACAGATACTCACAGGAGTAGATTCAATCTCCTTCTTTTAAAAAAGAAACGAACTCAGAATTCAGCCGTGTACCGTCAAATTCGGATAAATCCCAGTCATAGCTGAAGATTTCATTGGAAGACTTGTCAAGCCATTTACGTTTACGAACATGGAGATAAGTGGCGCGACCACGAATAGGATAGTCTTGGATTGTACGGTACTCACCAAAACCATAGGATATGATATCCGGGTTGGTCTTATCTTCTTTTAGCTGAACTTTTTTTTCATCAAGATAAATATCAAAACGGTCAGCACTCTTGTCGAAATTGACAATATCAAAGTTGTCTATAAGCACATCCGGAAGGATGGCACGAAGGAGTCGTTCGGGTTTCATAAAACAAAGGTAAGCAAAGGTAGCTAATTTTAAAACTTAACAACCAGAAATTTCCGCTGAGCCGGATTTTCCTGGTTGGTAAGCTTTCTTTTAAGCGTATAGCCTAGCCAGTCTGAACATGAAGAATTTCAGGGTCAGCGGATTTTCGGGTCAGTTTGAAAACTTGGGATCAGTTGTAAGTTTTAGATGGAGAAGTATGAGAAAGTGATGGCAACATCCTTTTTCAACACATAAAACAAGGTGCTGCCACCACCCCTAAATCTCTTTATCCATCAGCGTTTCCGATAAAAGGTGGTAGCAGTGGCAGCAGATTTTAAAAACTCTATTGTGGAACTTTCCGGCAAATACAGTCTGTCAGATGATCGTTGATAAAACCTGAAGCTTGCAAATGGGCGTAGCAAATTGTAGTTCCGAAGAACTTGAAACCTCGTTTTTTCATATCTTTACTCATGGCATCGGATTCGGGGGAGGATACCGGAATCTCGCTCAATGACCGGAATGTGTTGATAATCGGCTTTTTGTCGGGAAAGAATGACAGGGTATAATTATAAAAACTGCCGAATTCCTTTTGTACGGCAAGGAATAGTTTCGCATTCGTGATTGTCGATTTGATTTTCAGACGGTTTTTTACAATTCCTTCAAATTGCATTAGCCGCTCAACGTCTTCATCGGTCATTTGTGCTACCAGCTCGGCATCAAAATTATAGAAAGCTTTACGATACCCCTCTCTTTTTTTAAGAATCGTTATCCAGCTTAGTCCTGCTTGGGCACTTTCCAATACAAGAAACTCAAACAGCGTCTTGTCATCGGTAACTAACTTTCCCCACTCCTGGTCATGGTATTTTACATACAATTCGTCTGTTCCGCACCAACCGCAACGTCCGTTTGTTATATCTTGCATAATTCTAATATTTGTGATATGGAACAAATGTAGTGGATTCATGGCATTATGCCAAATTTAAAAGGACTATTTTGTGGCATAAATACCTATAAAAAGTTATTGTATAGTATATATATTCCGTAAAATGGGGGAAAAGATTACCTATATCAGGTGATTGTTTCCTCTTTTCTTTTTACGGACCTTTGCATTCTCAAAAATTAAGAATTTAGAATTATAGGTATTCATGGTAAAAAGACAGTTACAAAGGATCAGTTTAGGCTCTCTTTTTTTTATAATCGGAGCGATATCTATCTTTGCACAACCTAAGACAATGGTATCCGGTAAAGTGATATCCAAAGAAAAACAGGAAGTCGTAGATTTTGCAACCGTATATTTGAAGGGTACAACTTATGGCTGTACAACGAATGAAGAAGGTATCTATCATCTTCATGCACCGGCAGGGAAATACACGCTGGTTGTTTCGGCTATAGGATATAAGACTATAGAAAAGCCTGTAACTTTAGTTCATGGTGAAAGAATTAAGATGAATGTAATGATTGACCCGTCAGTGACTGAGTTGGGTGAAGTGGTAGTGGTGTCTAACGGGGTTTCCCGTGTGAAACGTTCCGCATTCAATGCGATAGCTGTAGATACAAAAGAATTCCAGAATTCTACCAAGAATCTGAGTGATGCTTTGGCTAAAGCTCCGGGAATGAAACTCCGTGAGTCGGGTGGGGTAGGTTCGGATATGCAATTGATGTTGGATGGTTTCAGTGGCAAACATGTGAAGATATTTATTGACGGTGTACCTCAGGAGGGAGTAGGGAGCTCTTTTGGCTTGAATAATATTCCTGTGAATTTTGCAGATAGGATTGAAGTGTATAAAGGGGTGGTTCCTGTAGGATTTGGCACGGATGCTATAGGTGGTGTTATCAATATTGTAACCAATAAGAAGAAACGTAATTGGTTTTTGGATGGCTCCTATTCATACGGGTCGTTCAATACGCATAAATCGTATGTGAATTTCGGACAAACTTTCAAAAACGGCTTTACTTATGAAATAAATGCTTTTCAAAACTATTCGGATAATGATTATCAGGTGGACGCACCGGTAGAGGACTTTGAAACCGGAAGAATTGATAAAGATAAAAGGGTACGTGTGAAGCGCTTTAATGATACCTATCATAATGAGGCGGTTATAGGTAAGATGGGTATTGTGGATAAGAAATGGGCAGACAGATTGATGTTGGGCTTTACTTATTCACACATGTATAAGGAGATACAGACCGGAGTACGTCAGGAAATAGTCTATGGGGAAAAGCATCGTAAAGGACATTCGTTGATGCCGTCATTGGAATATAGTAAACGTGGTTTATTCATCAAAGGTCTGGATGTGGCATTGACTGCCAATTATAATAAAAATGCAACGACAAATATAGATACAGCTTCCTATAAGTACAATTGGTTGGGTGATAGAAAATTAATGAACTCACCCGGTGAACAATCCAATCAATATTCACGGGCGGATAATAACAATTGGAATGGAACATTAACCGTTAATTACCGTCTGGCGAAAATACATATGCTGACCTTTAATCATGTGTTGAATACTTTCCGCCGTTCTAACACTTCTTTGTTGGCTAAGATGGAATCGGAGGATGCCATAGCTAAAGAAACCCATAAGAATATCTCCGGATTGTCCTATCGGTTGATGCCGTCTGATAATTGGAATCTCTCAGTATTTGGAAAATATTATAGTTTGTATGTGGCAGGTCCTATGGCTACGACTACGAATCAAGATGATTATGTCCGTACTACCCGAAACATGAATTCCATAGGATATGGAGCTGCGGGAACTTATTTCATTCTACCCGGTTTGCAGGCGAAATTGTCATATGAAAAAGCATATCGTCTGCCTACTATTGAAGAAATGTTTGGAGATGAGGATTTGGAAATGGGAGATATCAGTATAAAACCGGAGAGTAGTGACAATTTGAATTTTAATTTGAGCTATAACAGAACATTTGGCAGGCATTCTGTATATATGGAAGGTGGAGTGATTTATCGGAATACAAAAGATTATATTCAGCGTAATATTGCGGATTTGAGTGGTGGTAAATATGCTGCGAAATATATTAATTACGGTAAAGTATTGACGAAAGGATATACTGTTTCTGCTCGTTACGGTTTTGGTAATTGGGTGAGTATAGGAGGTAATTTTACCAAAATGGATGTACGGGACAATATGAAAACATCTATTTCCAGCAGTGCGGAAAATCTGGCTTATAAAGAACGGATGCCGAATCTGCCCTATATGTTTGCTGATTCGGATGTTACTTTTTATTGGCGGGATTTAGGAAAGAAAGGCAATCTGTTGACCGTGTCTTATGATAATCAATATCTGCATAGCTTTACTTATTATTCTTCCCGAATAGGCTCGAATAAGGGGGACTATGTGGTACCGAATCAATTCTCACACAATCTCTCTCTTTCTTATAGTTTGCAAAAAGGGCGGTATAACGTATCATTGGAATGCCGTAACTTCACAGACGAGAAACTGTATGATAATTTTAGTCTTCAGAAGGCAGGTCGGGCTTTTTATGGCAAGCTGCGTGTTTGTTTCGGCGATTAAAAAAGAACTTGTGACGGTTTTTATAAGAACATGCCTCCCTTCAGCCTGCTTTGTCTATTAATCAGTGATGCTGATTAGTCGATCACTGCCACTGATCCACGAATTACTGTCACTGAATGGCTGGTTGCTGGCACAGAATTGGAGCGTCAGCGGTATAATTAGGAGTTATCTAGTAGCTGCTGAAGGATTAGAAAAAAGGAGTTTATAATTAATTGAATTTTAAATTAACAGGAAGAATAAAAATGAAGAAAGATTTCTTATTGAACGGATTTATTGCTACTGCCATGGCAGGAATGGCGTTGAGCGCATGTACGGATAATGAGCCGGACTACGGTTCGGGTACCGAGGCTAAAGGTGAGTATGTTATTGCATCGTCGGTCACAGCGTCTGGAAATACAACGAATGTGCTGCTTACTTCTGAAACGTTGGATAAAGGCACTGTTTCTACAGTGAACAATGGTCTTGTGAATGATGGCGCAACTCAATGGGTGTTTTACAAGAATCAATATCTTTATGCACTGACTTATAATCAAGGAAATGCAGGTACGACCCGTTCTTATATCATGGATTCAAATAATGAAGTAAAGGCTCGTCCGGGGGAGTTTGCCGTAAAGAGATTTACTACTTACGGTATTTATGATAAATATATCATGACCTCGTCTACCGGTGACGGACCCACTGCGTATGCTGATGAGAATGGATATTTACCAAAAATGTTTTTGCTTTCTTATTTGGACGTATCTGTTGAAACATTTACCACGAATGATACTCAAAATAAGGCTTATATGTCCGAAAACTTCTTGGGAAATGGAGAATATGTAACCTTGGCCGGCATCTTGGAACGAAATAATAAACTGTATAGTGCTGCTATTCCAATGGGGTTAAGTCAATATGGTTCGGCCACTGACGGGGGAAAATGGATACTTCCCGGCAATAATGATTTGGTAAAGACAGAAGACGGTGGTTCCAATAGCAGCAGTTATAAAAAAGGTGAATTGCAATGGACGCAATATCCCAATAAATGTTGGGTGGCTATTTTTGATGATGAAACGCTGACAAATAAAAAAATCATAGAAACAGATAAGATCAGTTATGCTTGCGGGCGTTTTAAATCACAGTATTATCAAACGATTTGGGCGGCAGATAATGGTGATATTTATGTATTTTCTCCTAGCTATGCGAAGACCATGAAGGATAAGCGCCAGCAGACTACCTTGGATGCCGGAGTAGTACGTATAAAGGTTGGAACAGAAGAGTTTGATCCTGATTATTATTATAGTATTGAAGCGCAGACCGGAGGTAAATCTTTCATTCGTTGTTGGCATATTACGGGAGATTATTTCTTGTTGTTGATGTATGATCGTCCCTTGACTGAAACTGGTTTCACTGCTAATCAGTTAGCGATATATAAAGGAGAAACCGGAAAACTGACTTATGTAACCGGTTTGCCTTCTGCCGATTTGATCTCCGGCTTTGGCAATACTCCGTATGTGGAGAATGGATATGCCTATATGGCTGTAACGACAACAGAAGGATATCCATCTATTTATAAAATAGATCCGGTTGGTGCGGTAGCGACAAGGGGTGTTTCTATAGAAGCGACACAAATCAGTGGCGTCGGTAAACTGCAACCTCAGAACTGAGTATTGTAATAATATAGTGGGAGTCTGCGGGCAGTATGTGCTTATGCAGACTCTTTTTATGAATCGTATCGAAGATTTTATGAAGAAAATATTTCGCCAAATACATCTTTGGCTTTCTGTTCCTTTCGGGTTAATCATTTCCTTGATTTGCTTCTCGGGAGCCATGTTGGTTTTTGAAAATGAAGTGATGGAACTGGTCAGGCATGAACTTTATTATGTAAAAAAGGTAGAGGCAGTTTCACTTCCTGTTGATCGATTATTGGAAGAGGTAGAACTCATGTTACCCGACAGTGTGTCTGTCACAGGAATCAATGTTTTCTCTGACCCGGAACGTGCTTGGCAGGTGAATTTGTCCAAGCCTCGTCGTGCTTTCATGTATGTGGATCAATATACTGGTGAGATTAAAGGTAAATATGAACGTCCTGCATTTTTTGTGACTATGTTCAGGCTGCATCGCTGGCTGTTGGACAGTATGAAAGCGGATGGCGGAGTCTTCTGGGGAAAAATGATTGTAGGTGTCAGCACCCTGTTGTTTGCCGTGGTTTTGATATCGGGTATCGTTATCTGGTGGCCTCGTACACGAAAAGCCTTGAAAAATAGTTTAAGAATATCTGTCGGCAGGGGCTTTAGAAGATTTTGGTATGACCTGCATGTTGCAGGTGGTATGTATGCGCTGTTTTTTTTGTTGGCTATGGCCCTTACCGGGCTAACATGGTCTTTTGGATGGTATCGGACAGGTTTCTATAAAGTGTTTGGCGTGGAAGTACAGCAGGGAGGTGCTCATGGTGGGGTGACCCAGCGTGGGGGGAAAGGCGGCAACCAATCCGGAAAGAATGTTTCTCATTCTTCGTCCTATGTTTGTTGGCAACAAGTTTATGAACAATTAGCCCTGAATAATCCCGGCTACAAACAGATAACCTTATCAGATGGGGCAGCAAATGTCTCTTTCAATACCTTCGGTAATCAACGTGCTTCCGACCGTTATAAATTCAATCCTCATACAGGTAAGATTGATGAGGTAGTTTTATATAAAGATGCTGAGAAGGTTGGAAAGATTCGCGGATGGATCTATTCTGTACATGTTGGTAGTTGGGGCGGTATGCTTACCCGTTTACTGACGTTTATAGCAGCTTTGATAGGAGCCACCTTGCCATTGACAGGATACTATTTATGGATAAAACGTATTTGGAGAAAGAAAGTAAGAGTAAGTTGAATATCTTTGTTATAAGATTAGGGGGCGAAAAGAATTTTATCATATGACCTGTTGTCGTGAATGACAGGTCATATGATATTGTTACAGGATTTTTTAGAACCACTTTATCTTTCTGAAAATAACAAAAGCCAACGCAGATAATGTGATGGACGCCAAAATAATAAAACTAAAAGCATGTGGTAATGCATCTACATGTACATCTACATTCATTCCATAGAAACTAGCTATTAATGTGGGTACCATCAGAATGATGGAAATACTGGTCATGCGTTTCATGATGGTGTTCACATTGTTGGATATGATGGAAGCAAATGCGTCCATGGTTCCGGTTAAGATATCACTGTAGATATTAACCGTGTTATATGCTTGTTTTAATTCAATAACTACATCTTCTACCAAATCGCGGTTTTGATAATCTTTTTCCTGGAAGATACTTTGCAATTTACCTACCATCACCTCATTTCCACGAATGGACGTATTGAAATAAACCAATGTTTTTTGTAGTTTCATCAATCTGAGCAGGTCCTCATTACGTATGCTCCTTTCCAATTCTTTTTCTGCGGCAGCTACATCATTGTTTATTTGTTTCAGATATTTCAAGAACCATACGGCAGATGAGTAAATTAACCGTAAAATCAATTCAAATTTATTAGGCACAATGATTCCTTTACGTCGGGTGTGGTCAATAAAATCAGGAATCATTTCAGTGGAGTGATAACACACGGTAACAATGATTTCATTATTTGTAATGATACCGATGGGGATAGTGATATAAGGGATGCTTCCCTGTTGTTGCAGGGGGATTCGGATAATGGTCAGTAGCCAGTTGTCTTCCGTATCCGTTCTCGGACGTTCATCCATATCGGCGATGTCCTCTAAAAAAGCTTCGGGAACTTTTAATTCTTTAGTCAGAAACTCAAAATCACTTTGGTCGGGGCATTCTACATTCACCCAGCAGTTTGGCATCCATTGTGGCTTTTCTACAAAGCCATTCTCACAATAAAGATATTTTCTCATCTTATTGCCTCCTTTCGTTCGTTTATATCCGTTCAGAGGCATTCAGAGTAGTGATTGCCCTGTCGGATCAGTTAATACTATTGCACGTTCGTGGTATTGAATCGTCCATTTTTGTTGATTGTTTTTTGTTTTAAGCGGTACAAAAGTACATAAAACCTTTAAAGGACAGACAGGAGTCAGGAGGCTTTTATATTTTTTTTAAGAATATCACCGGAAAGCAATCAGTGCCGGAGCAATGATGGTTTTGTCGCCATAGCGCAGTTCTAACGTACTGTGTTTACCGATTAAGTTCCCTGGTGGAAACTATTGTTGTTAAAACATTTAGCATCCTTTTAATTACATGCAAAATTCACTTAAAAAATCGTTTGTCCAATACCTATTTATGATGAATCTTGTTCTATATAATCCTAATAATTAGGTATTGTGGAAGGTGCTGAAGTCGGCTACCTTTGCAAATGTAATAATTACAATTTAAAAATCAGTTTTAATTTAAAAATAAAAAGAGTATGGAACCAATTATTAATTCACAAGTTCCTGAATTTAAAGTTCAGGCATTCCATAATGGAGAGTTTAAAACCGTAACTAATAAAGATATTGAAGGTAAATGGGCTATTTTCTTCTTCTATCCTGCTGACTTTACGTTTGTATGCCCTACCGAACTTGTAGATATTGCTGAAAAGTATAATCAGTTCAAAGCAATGGGAGTGGAAGTATATTCTGTAAGCACCGATTCACATTTCGTTCATAAAGCATGGCATGATGCGTCTGAAAGTATCCGCAAAATCACTTATCCGATGTTGGCAGATCCTACAGGTGCTTTATCGCGTGCATTTGGTGTGATGATTGAAGAAGACGGTATGGCTTATCGTGGTACTTTTGTAGTGAATCCCGAAGGCAAGATCAAATTAGCTGAAATTCAGGACAACAGCATCGGGCGTAATGCTGATGAACTTCTTCGTAAGGTAGAAGCTGTCCAGTTTGTAGCCACTCATGATGGTGAGGTTTGTCCTGCTAAATGGAAGAAAGGTGCTGAGACCTTGAAACCGAGTATTGATTTGGTAGGTAAAATTTAAAGTATAGAACTCATGTTAGATAGTGCGATAAAAGATCAGTTAAAAGGTCTTTTTGCCCAATTGGAAGCGCACTATACTTTTGACATCTTTGTCCACCCTCAGCACGAAAGTCGTGCCGAGTTGGTGGACTTGTTGGAAGAAGTGGCTTCCTGTTCGGATAAACTTTCCTGTCGGTTGCAGGATAGTGAAGGGCTGAAGTTTATCCTTTTAAAAGAAGGAAAGGATACGGGAATCACATTTCGTGCCGTACCTGGTGGTCATGAATTTACTTCTTTGTTGATGGCTGTTCTGAATGCTGACGGCAAAGGAAAGAATTTTCCGGACGAGTTTATTACCAGACGTATCAAGGCGTTACAGGGGCCGATTAGTTTGACCACCTATTTGTCTCTCACCTGTACCAATTGTCCCGATGTGGTTCAAGCTTTGAATATGATGGTACTTCTGAATGGTCAGATACGCCATGAGGCAGTAGATGGATCTATAAATGAAGAAGAAGTAGAACGGATGAAAGTACAGGCCGTTCCTACTGTATTTGCTGATGGTGAACAGATTCATGTGGGGCGTAGCAGTATGGGGGATCTGTTGGAGAAGCTGGAAGCCCGTTACGGTTCGGTGGAATTGGAAGCTGTTGAAACAAAAGAATATGATGTACTGGTAGCCGGTGCTGGTCCTGCCGGTGCGACAGCTGCTATCTACTCGGCTCGTAAAGGGTTGAAAGTAGCAATAATAGCAGAGCGTATTGGTGGACAAGTCAATGAAACGATGGGGATTGAGAACTTGATATCTGTGCCTCAGACTACCGGTAAACAGTTGGCCCAGGATCTGAAAAAACATTTGGCGGAATATCATATTGATATTTTAGAAAATCGCCGGATAGAGAAAGTGGAAGTGGCAGAGGGCATGAAAGTGTTGTCTGTGAAAGGTGGAGAAACGTATAAGGCTCCCGTATTGATCATTGCTACCGGGGCGAATTGGAGAAAATTGAATGTTCCCGGTGAAGAAAAATACATCGGTCATGGAGTTGCTTTCTGTCCTCATTGTGACGGACCATTTTATAAAGATAAGGAAGTAGCAGTCATAGGTGGTGGAAACTCCGGGGTTGAGGCTGCTATTGATTTGGCGGGAGTCTGTTCCAAAGTGACTGTATTCGAATTCATGGATACTTTGAAAGCGGATACTGTTTTGCAGGAGAAAGCTAAAAGCCTGCCCAATGTGGATATTATTACTAATACTCAAACGGTAGAGGTGTTAGGAAACGGTGATAAAGTGGTGGGGCTTATAAAGAAAGACCGTTCATCCGAAAAAGAAGAGATCTTTGCCTTGGATGGTATTTTTGTCCAAATAGGTTTGACTGCCAATAGCACTTTGTTTAAAGAATTGCTGGAAACGAACCGCATGGGTGAAATTCTGACTGATAAAAATGGCCGGACCTCTGTAAAAGGTATCTATGCTGCCGGAGATGTAACGGATGTTTCCTATAAACAGATAGTTATAGCAATGGGGGAAGGCGCCAAGGCTGCTTTAGCTGCATTCGAAGACCGGATGCGCGGAACGATTTATTAGTGATAAGTGGTTGGTGGTGAATAGTGGGTGCATATCGCAGTATTTACCACTAATCTTATCACTAAAAAATGCACTCTTTGTATGTATATTGGTGAGAATATGCTTTCTTTGTAGGTGAATCACCGTTTACAGCATTGATATGGCAGAATCGAGACGTACTTCATTGAAAGATTTGGCACAGATATTAGGTGTATCCATACCTACAGTATCCCGTGCCTTGAAAAATAGTCCCGAAATCAGTCGGGAACTTTGTATTAAAGCTCAAAAATTGGCAAAAGAGATGAATTATCACCCCAATCCTTTTGCTATGAGTCTCCGGAAAAATACTCCCCGTACCATTGGAGTAATTGTACCTGATATTGTTACTCATTTCTTTGCGTCTATTTTAAGTGGTATAGAAGATACCGCTATAGCAAACGGCTATTTTGTTATCATCACGACTTCCCATGAGTCATACGACCATGAGAAAAGAAATATTGAGAATTTGGTCAATATGCATGTGGAAGGTATTATAGGTTGTTTATCTCAAGAAACAACAGATTATGCCCATTGGTTGAGTTTGGATGATATGAATATGCCGCTTGTTCTATTTGATCGTGTTTGCATGCCTGACCGTTTTTCTACGGTAGTGGCTGATGGAGTATATTCTGCTCAGATGGCGACACAGCACTTGTTGGATCATGGAAGCAAACGGATTGCTTTTATCGGTGGTGCAAACCATCTGGATATAGTAAGAAAGAGAAAACATGGTTACCTTGAAGCGTTAAGGGAAAATAAGATACCGATTGAGAAAGATTTGGTTGTGTGTCGGAAAATTGATTTTGAAGAAGGGAAAATAGCTACAGAAATTTTATTATCGCTTCCGGAGCCTCCCGATGCAATTCTTGCCATGAATGATACATTGGCATTTGCCGCTATGGAAGTGATTAGAAATCATAATCTTCGTATTCCTCAGGATATAGCGCTTATTGGGTATACAGATGAGCAACATGCCAATTATGTAGTGCCTCGCCTTTCGGCCGTCTCGCATCAGACTTATAAGATGGGAGAAGCCGCATGTCAGATGTTGATTGATAAGATTAAAGGAGATAAAAAAATCAGGCAAATCATTATTCCTACTTGTTTGCAGGTGAGGGAAAGCAGTATAAAAAGGAAGGATTGAGAACCGAAATGTATTTTAAGAAGAGAATAAGGCTGAACTCTTCACAAAGAGCCAACCTTATTTCTTTATATATTGGAGTATTATTGAGTGACCAACGTAATAATGGAACGTGCCGGAATCACAACTTTTTCATGGTTTTTGATGCTTCCCACCGGTAGAAGATTCTCTCCATCTTTATCCGAAGTACGATAGATTTTCCAGTTTTTTATAATTCCGTTACGCTGATAGAAAGTAAACTCTTTATCTTCCGCTGCATAATTAATCATAACGAAAACCTCCTTTCCGTCTGTATTTTGGTATGCTGAACATATTAGTCCGGTTACATCTGTATCGCCTTCAGGAATGATTTTCCCTTGGTTGTCTTTGGCTATAATTGCTTTCCGAACAGCTCCCGGGCGTATAAATCTACTGTAGTTTCCCAAAGCCCACATTAATTTGGAGTCTTTCACCTCACCATTCAGAAAAGTCGGATCACTATACTCACGGATTAATCCGTCCTTATAATCTCCACCGATAGATCGCCACCATTGCCAACTGCGAGCACCTGCATATACAATGTCATGATGAATGATCCGTGCTACATATAATGCTGTCTTCATGGTGAAGTCATATCCTCCGCCTCCGCCGATTTCTTCGTCATTGCCCATGATACAGGTTTCTGTCTGCCAGAAATCCACCTTATACTTGTCTAAAGTATCTTTTAATTGACAACGGATATCGTGTAAATTATTCAGAGGAGTATTAGTCCAATAACTATGCCCTACCATCAGCCGGGGAACATTGGGAGTATCACCCAGATAGGTGGCTGTACTGTCCGGATTAAAGAAAGACTGGATTTGATACCCCCGTTCCCAATTAGTCATGTGAGTATCGAACATACAACGATAGTCAGAGGACTCATTGACTAGAATCTGTGTGTCAATTTGGTTATTTACGAACTCTTTACTGATGAGGCGTATGGCACGGGCTATTTCGCGGTTGGTAGCCGGTGTACCTTCTTGTTTGGGGCCAATCCAGTTCCAATGCCCATCGGGTTCATTGAATGGACAGAGGTAATTGAACTTGATTCCATCGTGTTTCTCCACCCCTTTTATGACATTGGCAAGAAAACGGGCAAAATTCTTATAATGCTCTTCCTTTAAGTTTAAGGTTCCTCCACGGCCTGTGTTGGTGGCAAGACCGTTTTGTGTGAAATATACGGGAGGTGAATTAAGAAATGCCAAAAATTTGTTTACACCCCGTTCTTTTGCCAGACGCAGGAAGTTGCGCTGCCCTTGTTGTTTATTCCAATTATAGTTACCATCTGCCTGAAGGAAACATTCGGCACGCATCCAGGGAGAGGCTATCTGGCTGGCTTCTCCTTGTTCCGCACTTCCGGCTCCTACATTGAAACGCCATAAAGACAGACCGATTCCTTTAGGTTGTCCGTTTTCATGGTTTTCCGTACTGAACAGCCAGTCGGCTACTTGGTTTTGTTTTTCTTGCGGCCATAAGCCGATAAATTGCATGCTCCAACAGTCTGATGCTCCGAAATAGTCCATGGTTTGACAGGGTTGGTCTGTTTCTATTTCAAAGTGAATGGCAGGATGTTGAGCGCATTGCACATTGCATATAGAAGTGAAGAGCAAAATTAAGATGATCAATTTTGATTGAAAATAAATGTGTAACATAGGTTTGTTAATTTTAAAGGGGAAATACCAACTTGCGATATTTCCCCTTGTTTTTTGTATTCTATCAGTTTTATTTACTTCAATTCTACCTTAATGGATTGACTATAGCAATATTCTGAGGATTTGTCAGACTTTACTCCTATACGAGCATAAATATATGTTTTATTGATCAGATTGTTTGGAATGTCTATTTCAGCGCTGGTCTCTTGTTCTAGAGGAATCTTGTTTCCTAAACTCAACGTCGCTTCTTTTTGATTGTTATCTGTTAGGATGCCTTTTCCTAGATAAAGACTTACATCTTCCATATTAGCATTAGCAATAACTTTGTTAACTGTAAATTTTGCAACAATTTTGTTGTTACTCTTAGTAAATGAAACATCTTTAATAAAAAAGTAAGGTGTTACTGGGATATCTTGTATGGTATTCCCTTTAACTGTAATCCGAATCGTATCATTGGATGGCCTTTCCCAAGGTGCATTACCAACGCGTACAAGTTTATAATCTCCGTTGAATAGGTTCACTGAGTAACTTCCGTCTTGTGCGATATAGACAGGGATAGAACCATGTAAGGCATATCCGTCTTGAAATAGGGCAAATTCGGAACTTCCACTTCTAACGGATACAGGTTCACCATTATAAATGGCTTTTCCTGTTAACATGGATTTAGGTTCATCAAAATTGTCATAACTGCAACTGTTGGCTGTAAGCAGACAACATATTATAATAATAAAAATATATATTTTTCTCATAATTTTTTGTTTTTATTGGAATGGGTTTTTGACAATTGTTGGATTATTATTGATAACAGCATCCTCAATGAATGAATAATAGTTGGACTGTTGGAAAGTTCTAGCTACTTTGAAACGTTCAGATCTTGTTTTCACAAAAATGTATTTATCTTGATCTTGAGTACCAGGTTTAGCTTTAGCAATACGATATGGGTATAGTCCATAAACAATGGCTTGATCATTATCCTCATTTCCGTTCCAAACAGCATCTGCTATTCTCCAACGTTTCATATCAAAATAGCGGTGGTCTTCAAAAGCTAATTCCACGCGTCGTTCATTTTGAATTTTCTCTATTGTAAGTTTATTTAAACTATTGGCGGGAAAACCTGCACGTTCGCGTAGTTTATTGATATAATGCAATGCATTTGTTTCATCATTTAATTCAAAAGCTGCTTCAGTAGCGTTGAGATAAATTTCTCCTAAACGGAACCAAGGCCACCAGTTTTCGGCATAATTACGAAGTGTATAACCGGAAGCTTCACTTATGAATTTGCGAATATAAAATCCGGTGTTGCTAACGTTAGGGGTGTTGGTTTGGGGACCGTCTTGACCTACAAAAGTTTTATTGTCTGTATAGAAACTCCCCAAGCTGGGATCAGTAAGTAAATCGTAAGAGCCATTAATATCATTCCATACAGCTACTCCGGCTTGAATATCAACGTCCTGACCTCTGAACTTGGTACCGGGATAAATAATAGTACCATATAAACGAGCATCTTTATTGGCAAAAATATCACTAGGATTTTTATAAACGATATAATCGTTGCCGTTTTTATAGTGTAATGTTCCTGAGGTCCCGTCTAAATAGTCAAAGGCCTCTACTAATCCTAATGATGGGCCAATACAAGAAGAGTTGTCATTATCTTCTCTTAAATGATGAATAACATTATCATATCCGAAACTATGTACCTTTAAAGGATTTTGGTAATCTTTTACCCAAATAACTTCTTTATTTCCGGTTTTATCCATTAACATTTTATAGAAATTGATTCCCTTGTCTTCTTCTTTGTTATAGAGTTCATACCCTCCTTCTTCTATAATTTCTTTTGAAGCAGATAATGATTTTTGGTAATAACCGTTTGCCATGTCTGAAGGAATACCTACCTCTCCACCGGAAGTTACAATATTGGGAGTTTTTAAAGCATTGTATTTAGCTATGGAACCAGCGTATAACATGGCACGGCTTTCTAATGCTAATGCTGTGTAATAGTTGGCGCGAGTTTGGCTGTTTGCGTTGCCTAATTGATTTTTGATTTCTTCGCATTCCTTGTAAATAAAATCGTAAATTTCATGTTCTTTCGCACGTGGGGTACGAAGATAAGAAGGATCACCATTAAAATCGTATTCTAATGTTTGGGTGATCAGCGGTACTCCTCCCATACGTCTTACAAGTTCGAAATAAACATAAGCTCGTATAAAGCGAAATTCGGCAATAAATTGATTTTTGCTTTCTTCGGAGATTTCTGTTCCATATTTAGTAATGTTCTCAATGGACGTATTGATATCACGTATGAATTCATAGTCCCACCAACGTCCGTAATCATTTCCATAACGCAGTTCGTTACGATAATTCTGGTCTAAAGTACCACAATACATTGCATCATCAGTTTCACACATACCACCTGTGTTAAAGTTGCCATGTAATTGGGGAATTCTATCATATAGGTTGGCTAATTGTGATTTTATCATGGCAGGGTCGTTCCATACTTGTTCATTGGTAAGGATGTTTTTGGGATCTCTTTCGAACCATCCGTCACCACAACTTGATAATAAAGACGTAATGGCAGCTCCCAACAAAAATATTTTTATATAATTTTTTTTCATAATAATATCGTTTTAGAATGTTACATTAAATCCAAGAAGGAATGTTCTTTGCTGTGGATATACTACTGCTGCTGCGGCTGTAATTTCAGGGTCAATCCCGAACTGATGTACATTATCGAATGAACATAAATTCGAAACATTGGCATAGATACGTATTTTTTGTGCATGGACAGTTTTTGTCCATTTAATAGGCAAACTATAGCCGATTTCTAAATTCTTGATGCGTAAGTAGTGTACATTATGTAGCCAAAAATCGCTATTTTTGTTATTATAGCTGAACTCACCTTTACGAATAGCTGGATAACGTCCAGGAATCCATTCGCTATTGGGATCATATAAATCAGCACGGTGCCAACGGTCTTCTAATAAATATTCAGGTGAATTGCCATTGCCGTGGAATGCATTAGCGAGTTCATAATTTTGTCTCCATCCTTGCATAGCACCTCCGGAAAGGTCAATATTAAGGTCAATACCTTTCCATTCTAAACCGATATTACCGCCGAATGATATGATAGGAGCCCAACCTTCGGGGTAACCTATAGGGCGTTCATCCATACCGTTGATAATGCCATCACCATTTACGTCTTTGTAAATAAGATCACCAGGGAGTAGTGTCCGATTATTTTGTCCGTCTAAGTTAACCGGATAGTTAAGTATTTCTTCTTCCGATTGGAATTGCCCAATTACTTGATATCCCCAATATATGCCTCCCCAACGTCCTTCTGCAGAATTACGATATTCATCCCAGGAATTATTGAAACGAGGCTTATAAGTTTCGATACTTTTATAGCGTGAGAATGTAAAATTGCCACTAATGGTATAATTCAAATCACCGATATGATCAGTCCAAGTAGCCATTGCTTCTGCACCGATATATGCTTGTTTATTTAGGTTCTCGTTAGGTAATTTGTAACCTACTTCATTAGGCAGCAATACATCATAACGAGCTGCTGGCACGCCAGTAATATCTTTTCGGAATGCATCTGCTGTAATTTTTAGCCGGCTGTTAAACATGGTCAAGTCAAAACCAATATTTGATGTTGTATTTTTTGTCCAAGATAAATTTGTCACAGGCAATCCTCTTTGATTAAGTCCGGATACAACTTCACCGTCTAATACAGCATTACCTTGATTCCAGTTGTAACCACTTAAGTAGTCAAATAGCTTTACATCTTTTTCTGTACCAGTTTGACCGATAGATGCGCGTATTTTCAGATCATCTATGACCGGTCTTAACTTTTCGAAGAATTTTTCTTCTGATATTCTCCAACCTACTGATACTCCAGGGAAAAATCCCCAGCGCTTGCTTGGTGCATATAGATATGAACCGTCATAGCGGGCTAATATTTCGATTAAGTATTTGTGGGCGAAATTATAATTGATACGCCCAATCCAACCGGCACGTGCTTCATAACTCCATTCATCACCAAAACTATTGAGTTCATCAAATTGCAATAATGGCAGATAGTCAGTGGAAGGTTCCGTTCCATAAGTTTTCTTACTCCAGTCATAATCAGAAGCTTCATAGCCTAAGACTGCTGAAATATTATGTTTTTTAAACTGTTTTGTATAGTTCAATTGTAGTTGCATATAACGTGCCGGTACACTACGATCTATCTGACTTCTCCATCGTCCTGTGGCTGGTGTCCCATTATAGGTGTCATTTGCTTTATCATATGTATAGATTTGATATGCGTATTGATAACCGTCAAAACGACTGTTTGTATAATTGTAGGAGAAAGTGGCCTTTGCTGTTAAACCAAATTTGAAATCATATTGTGCATAAGCATTGATATTAGCATTACGGGTTAAATTGTCTTTGTAGCCGGCAATGTCACGTCTAAATGCAGCCGGATTATAACCATTTTCATGCACATTATTAATATATTCCGGGTTATCATTAGCGTATGGACTTTCGATAGGTTGCATCTTAAACATTGCTAAAATAGCCGTATAATATCCGTCTCCACCAGGTAGACCTACATCTTCACTTTTTTCATATTTTCCACTAATTTGTGCACCTACAGTGAAATGATCTGTAATTTTGGAATCAAGATTTAATTGGAAGTTAGTACGTTGATATTTAAAGTCTCGCATCATGGCATCTTGACTGGTATGAGCAACAGAAAGATAATAATTTGTTTTATCTGAGCCACCCGTAACATTAGCATTGATATGATACTGTGGTACATTCTTTCTCATTACCATATCATAATAATCATAACTTTTATATCCCGGCTCGGTACCAGCTTGCCATTTGGCTAATTCTTCTGGAGTATAAAGATTATTAGGATCTTCACCTCTGTTCTGTGCAGCTTCAGCCAAGCCTCTCACATATTGTCCGGCATTAGCTAATTTGGGAAAGCGAGTTAAGTTTTGCCAGCCATAATATCCATTAACATTGATGCTGACTTTTTCGTTTTTCCTTCCTTTTTTGGTTGTAACTAAAACTACACCATTGGCTGCACGTAGACCGTAGATGGCAGCAGAGGCATCTTTTAATACGGTAATACTTTCAATGTCTTCAATATTTAGTGCATTAAAAACATCATTGCCGGATACATCTGATGCTTGTAACCAGTCACGACTGTTCATACCTCCATAAGGAATACCATCTATAACAAATAGAGGACTTCCCATATTACGGATTTCAAGATTGATTCCTCTACCTGGTCGAGCATCCACTGCGCGTGTGGAAATTCCTGCTATTTTCCCAGATAAAGCTCCGGCAGTAGTGGTAGAAACTGAACGGGTTAGTGCATCGGATTTAACGTCACTAACTGCTCCTGTTAAACTTTTCTTTGTTTGTGTACCATAACCTACTACTACGACTTCGTCTAAAGTTTCAGTGTCCTCTTCAAGAATAATCTGAAAAATGGTTTTTTCTCCAATTTTCACTTCTTTTGTTTTGTAACCAATAAATGAAACTGCTAGTATTCCGTTGGGGTCATTTACATTGAGTGTAAAGTGACCGTCAAAATCTGTGATAGTCCCATTTGTGGTTCCTTTAAGGGTGACATTAGCTCCAATGATAGCTTCTCCTTTCATATCAGCTACATGTCCTGTGATTTGCGTTTGTGCAAATACTGTTACTGATGTGAGTAGTAGTATGACACATGTGCATAAAAATTTTAAATGCCTCATAAAATTAGGATTTAAAGATTAAACGTTTTTTCTTATTTTGCTTTCCGGCTGCAAATGTAGGTGAAGGAAAATTAATAAAGTTATATGAATCTTGCAGAAATGGATAGTAAATCATGCAATGCATGATTTAGATATCTTAAATATGGATTTTCTTTGTATTTTTGAATAATCAATTAAAAAACGATATTTAGTATTATGAAAAATATACTTGTTTTGTTGTTATTGGTGTTACCGGAATGTATATGGGCACAATCATACTCAGTTAAAAAGCTGGGAGCAATGGAAGGATTGTCTAATAATAATGTATTGAGTATTGCTCAAGATAAGCAAGGCTATTTATGGTTTGCTACAGAAGAAGGATTAAATAAATTTGATGGGGTACATTTTATCTCCTATTATAAGGATATTCCTGATAAATTACATATTACAGGCAATGAACTAAATTGTTTGTTAGATGATCCTATAGATTCTATATTATGGATTGGTACGCAACGTGCGGGATTGAATGCTTATAATTATAGTAATAATACTTTTACTATTTATAAACATGATCCTGGAGATCATAATAGTTTGATTACTGACGATGTGACCAGCATAAAGCCTGCATCTGATGGAAATCTATGGATAACTACGTATTGGAATGGAATTGATTATTTAGATAAGAAGACTGGAAATTTTATACATTATAATACAGAAACTGTACCTGGACTGGGGAGTAATAATGTATGGTCAGTTGTTGATGGGGGAGATGGTAATCTGTATGTGGCTCATGCTTTTCATGGATTTAGTATAATTTCTATAAAAGATAAAAAAGCAAAGAATTTTAGGCATAACCCTAACGATCCTAATAGTTTGCCAGGGGATGGAGTTGTCTGTATTTATAAGGATAGAAATAATAATATTTGGTTGGGAACCTCCGAAGGGCTGGCTTTGTTCAATCCGGAATCAGAAAGTTTTATTCACTTTAAAGAGGCTAAAGGGGAAAAACATGTTGTATTTGATATTAGGCAGATGGATGATAATAGGCTTTGGCTTGCTACAGAATTTGGGGGAATTGCTGTATTGGATTTAACGCAACGGTTATTTGTGTCTTCGGAAGATGTAAGATTTAATTATATAAAAGCAAGTAATGATGAATATGGTCTGTCTAGTTCTAGCGTTCGTTGCTTGTTTCAAGATTCTTTTAATAATATATGGGCAGGTACATGGGGTGGAGGAATTAACTTCTTAAGCCGTGACTCTTCTTTATTTAATGTTTATAATTATTCTCCTATTCCAACAGCAGAGAGAAATTTAACAGACAAAATGATTAGCACGGTTTGTGTAGACCAAGATGGAGTATTATGGATCGGTACCAATGGAGGTGATATTAATGTTTTTTCAAAAGGGAAAAGAGTCGCTATATATGGAGCGGATGATGGAGATTTGAATGGAAATCCTGTTCAAGCATCTTTATGTGATACGAAAGGGAATTTATGGTTTGGACTATTTAATGGTGGGCTATGTTACTATAATAGAACTCAGAAGTATTTTCGTCAAGTATTCTCTAAAGATAAAGCTTTGATTGATGTTCGTGCTATTTATGAGGATGATCATCATACCATATGGATAGGTACTAGTGAAGGGGTTTATAAAGCAGGCTTGGATGGACAACTTTTTTTGGAGCATTATATAGAGAATGAACAAGTACGTTGTCTCTTTAAAGACGAGCAAGGCTTTCTTTGGGTAGGTACATTTGGAGGTGGAGTTTTAGTATATTCGCCAGACTTTAAAATGATTAAACATTTTTATACGGCAGAGCAATTCCCTTCAAATACAATTAATAGTATTTATGGAGATAGTAAGAAGCGTATATGGGTAGCTACTGGTGAAGGGTTAGTATGCTTTCCTTTTCCAAACAATATGAAGTACCAGGTGTTTAAAAGAGGAGATGGTTTGGAGAATGCCCATATACGTGCTATTATGGAAGATGCTTCCGGGCGTATTTGGTGTAGTACAAATAAAGGGATAAGTTGCTATATTGCGGTTAAGAATAGCTTTTATAATTATGGGCGATGGGATGGAGTTCCTATTGTTGGTTTTATGAGTGGTAGTGTTACTCATGATTATGATGGCAATATTTACTTTGGCTCTTTAAATGGATTATGTCGTTTTAATCCTGAAATGGTATTGGCAAAGCGTGAAGCTCCTTCAGCTATTATGACAGGCTTGAGAATATTTGTACCAATATCGGAAAGAAAAAGTGAGGAAAAGATGATAGAACTTCATGGATGTCCTGCAGTACGTTTAAGCTATATGCAAAATAACTTCAGCGTCACCTTCAATATACAGAATTATGCCTTGGCCGATCAAGTGGAATATGCTTATATGTTGAAAGGGTTGGAAAATTCATGGTATACAGTAACCGATCCTAATAATGTGACTTTCCGTAATATACCTCCGGGAAATTATTGTTTTCAGGTAAAGACAAGAATACGGAATCAGGAATGGGCGGATGAGATAGCTTCTCTGGATATCCGTATTGACCCGCCTGTATGGCTTACGTGGTGGGCCAAGTTATTTTATATTCTTTCGGGTGTTTCTGTCCTGTATTTTATTCTTCATGCCTATAAAAAGAAACTGGATATGGAGTCTCTCTATGAGTTGGAGAAGAAAAATCATGAGCAGGAACAGGAGCTGAATAATGAGCGTTTACGTTTCTATACCAATATCACACATGAGTTGCGTACTCCTTTGACGTTGATTCTGGGACCGTTGGAAGATATGCAGAAAAGTAATTCTTTATCTGGGAAAGATTCACAGAAAATATCGGTTATCCATCAAAGCGCCATCCGATTGTTGAACCTGATTAATCAGATACTGGAGTTCAGAAAAACGGAAACCCAAAACAAGAAATTATGTGTAAGTCGTGACAATCTGGCAGCCCTTGTACACGAGATCGGACTGAAGTATAAGGAATTGAACCGGAAACCTGAGATTGATTTCTGTCTTGAGATTGAGCAGGAAGATATGTCTTTGTTTTTTGATAAGGAGGTAGTAACGATTATACTGGATAATTTGATCTCCAATGCTATAAAATATACAGAGAAAGGAACTATAACTTTAGGATTACATCAGGTGGTCCGGAATAATATACACCATACGGAAATCAGTGTGAGTGACACCGGTTTCGGTATTGCTCCCGATGCATTGCCTCATATTTTTGACCGTTATTATCAAGAGGGAAGCGAACATCAGGCTTCAGGAACAGGTATTGGTCTGGCTCTGGTAAAGAACCTGGTAGTTTTGCATGAGGGGGAGATCAGGGTTGAAAGTTCTTTGAATGTGGGAAGTACTTTTTATGTCAGTCTGCTGACGGATAACACGTATCCCCATGTGCTGCATGCTGACTCGACGGAGAAAACTTCCGATGAAAAGGACGAAAAAGAAGAAAATATAGAACCTGTGCATAGTGGTAAGCGTATTCTGCTGATAGTGGAAGATAATAGGGACATCTGTGATTATATTGTAGAATCTTTCTCGGACGATTTTGAAGTGAGGACTGCCGCCAATGGTGAACAAGGTTTGGAACAAGCATTGGGCTGCATTCCTGATATTATAGTCAGTGATATCATGATGCCGGTGATGAACGGCATTGTGATGTGCCGGAAATTGAAAGAAGACTTGCGTACCAGCCATATTCCCATTATTTTGCAGACGGCAAAGGACTCTTTGCAAGATAAGGAAGAGGGGTATCAAGTGGGTGCTGACTCTTATCTGACAAAGCCTTTCAGTGCTACTTTGTTGCATAGCCGTATCCATAATTTGCTTGAATCCCGCAAGTTGTTGGCAGAGCGTTTTAATACGAATTCCATACTCATTGACAAACGTGCGGCAGTAACCGAGTCTATGAATAAATTGGATAATGAGTTCCTTGAGAAGATTAACAAGCTGATTGAAGATCGTCTTTCTTCTGAGAAGATAGACATCGGCTATTTGTCGGACGCCATGTGTATGAGTAATTCTACCCTATATCGGAAGATGAAGGCATTGACTGGACTTTCCACCAATGAATATATCCGCAAAATAAAGATGCAATATGCGGAACGTTTGTTATTAGAGGGGAAATACAATATTTCAGAAGTTGCGTTCAAGGTGGGAATTAACAGTACGGTCTATTTCCGTCAGTGTTTTAAAGATGAATTCGGTATGGCTCCTTCTGATTATCTGAAAAAGATAAAACCGGAATAGAGTGGTTGTGTAAGCTGTTTCTTCCATATAGTTAAGCCTTTTTTTACAGTCATCTGCTACAGTCTCCGCCAGTGGACTGTAAGGTCTGCTTGGGTGGACTATACAGTCTGCTGCAATGGGCTCTACGGTCCATTGGCGGAGTCTGTAGTAGGTAACCGTAAGAAAAGACTTAATTGTAGGCAAGAAAAGCCTTAGTTAATAGGGAGATTGGACTTTGAAGGAAAGTTGCTGTTTCTCAATTTGTATGTTTATAAATGATTGTAGAATGCTTTTACCGTTTCCCATTTATAATAAGGGGCAATAGGGCTGTCAATGGGTAATTTGACTTCATTTTCATTATGTAGCAATTTTACAATAACTTCTCCTTGCTTATTCTTGAAAAAGATTAATTGAAGGTTGGCTCCCATAGGTGAAACACGGAAATCTTGCCAGGCCAGGTAATATCGGTCGGGATCTGTTTCTTGATTGGAGCATCCTTCTACTTGCATGAGTGCCAACAGACGGATCAGGTTGGTATCATGTCCGAAACGGAGGGTGGCGCAAGGAGTTCCTTCACGGATGGCGCGGTCGGCACTTTCTATAATATTCTTCAATAAAGATTTTGCACTCTCGGGGGCTGCTCCCTGATTGACGGGAGCATTGGCATTGCAAATATACATCCGATAATTCACAGACTGCCAGATACCGAATAATTCTTCTTTTTCAAACAAATCATAAAAGGATAGAGGCAACTCTACATCTTGCATGTCGGAAGCAATCCAATAAAGTCCCATCATGAGCTCGCGGGGATTCCTGACTTCTTTGGGATTTTTGAAAAGTGAAGCGATTAAACGTTCCGGATGAATATGATTTTCTTCGAATGTATGGAAAGCTGTTCTCCATGGCGCACTTGCCGAACCCAGCTTTTCGGCTTCGGGTGAAGTATAGGCAATGTAGTCCATGTGTCTTTGGTTGGCTTCGCGGGTGATCTGGAGGGAGGGGTTTAGTTCTTTCAGTTGTTCTGTGAATGCGGACATGCTCATGATACAACGTACGGAAACGCTCGAACGCGCTGATATGTTGGCGCTGTCCCGGAATATATGGGGATATTGTTGATAAAGCCGTTTGGCAATGGCTTTGTGTTGTCGTTCTCCTAATGGGGTCAGGTTTCCTCCGCGCCCACGGGCATTTTCCCATACTTTCTGGAGTCTGAGCCTCACATCTTCACCTAAATCGGTAAGTCCTGATTTATTGTGAAACGTATCAAAGACACGAATGACTTCTAGATAACGTTCGTCCGAAGTCATCCAGCGGGACCCATGGCGTCCGTAATGGCTGATGTAGAAAGGACTGTAACCTTCGGGTACCGGAGTTTGTATGCCGTTTGGTGTGGGATAAGCATAATAGATGCTACCCATTTTTTCCGGGCTTTGGATGATTTCTTCTTTCAGATTGTGTGCGGGGAGATCTATGGGAGCTACTTTCCAATTGATGCCGAGCGGATTATTTTGTATTTCCCATATCAGAGGGAAATCCGGATTATCCATAATCCACATTTCGCATCCGTCTACTGAGTCGTTTACATGCAGTAAGGAATAGCCCATAGCTTGTGACTTGGTATCAGCCAGTTGGTATTCTGTCTGATTATAATGAAATGCCTTTTGGCTTTTCAATTCCTGAAAAGCGGTTGCTGAAAGTAGGGCAAAGGTTTCTTGAATGGGGAGACAGATATGTTGTCCGTCTTCCGGCTGTAAGAAGCTTAGTCTGACCGCCGTTTTTAAAGCTTCTTGGGGCATGGCGTAGCTGCCTGATTGCCATCGGGTGTTTCTTTCAATTCCCCAATGTAGATAAAGGGTGTCGTTGGACTGATTGAAAGTAAATTGGTACTTTCGGGTTTGTCCATGCAGTTTGAATACAAATAACAGAGGGTTGGTAATGATATCTTGTGCCATTACATTTCCCATCAGGCTGCCGATAAGCAGAAAGCATATAAAAAGTTTTTTCTTCATCGTATGTTACTCTTTAGATTCAGGAAATAGTTTGCTCCCCCAGTTACCGGGACTAGGGCCCATTTTTAAAACCAACTCGCCTCCTTTGATGATATCATTATGGCGGATGGCGGAATATGGATAATTCTTTCCATTTAATAAAATCGACCGGATATACTTGTTCTTTTCGGAAAGCCCTTCGGCTTTGATCGTGAATGTTTTGCCTTCCTGTAAATGGAAACGACTCTCTGTCAGTAGAGGGGTATGGATTAAATAATAGTCTTGTCCGGCATTGGGGTACAACCCCATCATGTGGAATACCAACCACGATGACATGGCTCCGGAGTCATCATTTCCGGGAAGACCGGCAGAACCGTCATTATAGTTCTTCTGGATAATTTCATGGATGCGGTCGCCGCTTTTATCCGGACGCCCTACCCAGTGGTATAGGCAGGGAGTGAGGAAGGAGGGCTCATTATTCACATTGAAGAAACCCTTGTCAAAGAAAATATCCAGCCGTTCGTCAAACTTCTCTTTTCCGCCACATTGTTCAATGAGTCCGGGTACGTCATGCGGAATGCTGAGTGAATATTCCCAGGAGGAGGCTTCATAAAAGAACATGTTCCACCAAGGAGTATACCAAGGGCCTTCAAAGGTAACGGGGGTATATGTGAAGGTGGGTTTCTGGATATGGGAGTTTCCGAAAGGTATTTTGTCTAACCAGTTTCCTTCTTTATCCCGGGGAAGTATGAATCCTTTGACTCCTGCATGTTCATAATCGGCCCGCCACAAGTTCTTCCAGTTGGAAGATTGTTTCAAGTATTGCTGGTACAAGTCTGTCTTGCCTAGTCCTTTTGCTACTAAGGCTATGGCATAATCACAATAGGAGTATTCTATTGTGCGGTTTCCGGCTCGGGGAATACCGTATGGAATATATCCCAATTCCAGATAAGGAATCAGTCCGCCTCTTCCCTCCGCTTCTTCGTTACCTCCGGGCGGTATGGTCGCATCTTTCAGCATAGCTTCCAAAGCCAGATGGTAATCTATGTTTGGTAGTCCTTTTACAAATGCATCGGCTATAACAATTTCGGCGTTGGAGCCGCCTTGTGTCCGTCCGTTACAATTTCCGCTTCGTGCATCAGGCATGTAGCCGTCCCGTTTATAGATATTGATCAGTGAACGTACAATGTCTGTTTCTCTTTGAGGGTCAATTAGTGTGATAAGTGGAGTTGAGGTGCGGTAGGTGTCCCAGATAGCATAAAAATCATCATAATAAGGTTCCGGATCACTCCATAATGGATTTTCACCGGTACGGTCTACAGGCATTAACATGGTATGGTAGATACCGGTATAAAACATACGCTTATATTTTTCGGGTGTATTTGAGGCTATATCAATGCGTTGCAATAAGTTTTCCCATTGTGCCAATAAGGCTTGCCGGGTGTCCTCAAATGACCAATGAGGTATTTCGTTCCATACATTCTCTCTGGCTTTGAGAGAACTGATAAATGAAATTCCGACTTTCAGTTGAATGGTATTTGCAGAAGAAGGGAAACGCAACAAAGCTCCGGTTTTTTGTTGGGAGTCTGGCTGGTATCGTTCATTGCTGATCTGGTTTCCTTTCCATGTGGTCGTTTGTACAAAGGGATGGTCGGTTACTGCATAAAAATAAACGGTGTAGGCACGTCCGTTATTCCAACCTCCGCGAATACGGGTATATCCCATTACTTCGTGATCGGATATGATTTGAATTTCCGAACCTACAAATTGTTGTGCTTCGCGGGCATCGGGGGTCGGTTGTTCACCCAGGAAGAAGCCGGCGTCAACCAACAGGGATTTTAAGGAATCTTCGGGATAGGTGAATCGGTAGAATGAGGCGCGTGGAGCAGTTGTTATTTCAGTATATATGCCTGTTCTCTGGAATTCGGTAGCATAATAGCCCAAGCGGATTGTTTCATCTTTGCGATAGTCTATATGATTGAGCTGATCCATACCTTTGCCAAAAGGCATGACAAGTATGTTGCCATATTTAGGACCTCCTCCTGTCCCGCTGACGTGTACTTGGGAGAACCCGTTGACTTGTTCGGGCATAGGCAGCCAACCACTATTGGGATGGACAGTGCAATCGGGCGATGGTTTCACCATACCATAAGGGCAGGAGGGACCGATAAATACCCGTCCCAGTCCTTCCGAACCGATTTTGGGATCTACGTAATCAGAAAGTCTGGCTTCCTGTGCCGCGACCGTCACGGGCAGCAGCAGGAAGACCAGTCTTAACAAAGAAACTTTGAATGGAATGTGGGTCATAATTATTTCTTGTTTATTTTTACACGTATTGTATTCTTCTCTTTGATATCTCCTCCGGCTTGTGTCAATTGAGGGAAGGCCCAATAAATGTTACAGCCGGTAATCCGGATATCCGAAGCGGCGTCCAGATAGAAAGCATAAGTCTTGTCATATACAAAACCATCTCCGTTACAAGGACGTTTGTCATACACACCGCCTTCATAACCGGTACGTTTTAACAACTTGACATCTATTTCATCAAAATAGATATGATGCACTTTCTCCGGAGTGTCTCCCCCTACGAAAATGCCGTTTTCACTAGTGCATTTAATCTGATTGAAGAAAATGTTGCTGACTTCTCCCGAGTGTCCTTTCGTTGCACCTTTGGGGAAACGCCAGCCTGCATCTTTATGATTGCCTACGGCACGAGGGTATGAGGTGACATAGATAGGTTCCGCTTTACCCCACCATACATCAGAATAGAACATACAGTCTACTAATATATTGGAGAAAATGACATTGCTCACAGTACCTTCATCCCGGTTTTGTATGCCGATGCCCCGGTTGCTGTTTTTGATAATGCAATTATTGAATAATACATTATCAATCTTGTCCATATTTTCCGAGCCTATCTTAATAGCGCATGAGCGTGAAGTCATGACACAATTAGTTACTACAATATCTTCGCAAGAGCCATATTCTTCAAATTCCCGACGATTCTTCAGGCAAATGCAGTCATCGCCCGATTCAATGAAGCAGTTCGCTATACGTACTTTTTTGGAGTGATCCACATCAATACCGTCGCCGTTGCGTATTTTTAGATTATTCAATAAAGAGATGCCGTCAATCAAGGCATCGTAACAGCCTATCAGGTGTATTGTCCAATAGGCGCTGTTCCGAATCGTGATGTCACGGATAACGGTCTTCTCCGCATTGATAAGGGTAAGCACATGTGGGCGTGGGTCAAAATCAGTGACGGGCTTCAGCTCGTAGGAATCATCCAGCTCTTTGCCCATGAAGGCGATTCCGTTTCCGTCTATTTCTCCTGTACCGGTAATGGATATTTGTTTTAAGTCTTTTCCACTGATCCACATCATTCCTTCGCCACGGTTTTCGCGGAATGCGCTTTCTGTATAGATGCTTTCATCGGGGTTGGCCAGCAATCGGGAGTTGGGTTCCAGATGAAGGTTCACATAGGATTTCAAATATAGCGGACCGCATAGAAAGGTGTGTCCGGCAGGAATGATTACGGTTCCGCCACCGGCAGCGGAACAGGCATTGATGGCGCGTTGTATAGCGGCGGCATCATCTGTTTGTCCGTCTCCTTTGGCTCCATAGGTCATGATGTCGTACGTGTTCCCTTGATGGGAAGTACTGCATCCTGTCACAAACAACAGGAGGCAGCATAAGAGGCTGATGATAGTTTGATTCTTCATATGGATTGTTTTTTTATTTTTTGTACTTATTTCATATTGTCGGGAGGCAGGCTGAGGGCGGATGCTCCCCAGTTTGTATTAGGGTTCGGGCCCATCTGGAACTCTAATGTTCCTCCCTGTACTATATCTTGGTGTGTAAAGTAATTCTTGTCATATTCTTTTCCGTTTAGTTTTGCTGACTGGATATATATATTTTTTTTGTTGGCGTTGTGGGCTAATATGGTGAATGTCTTTCCGTTTTCCAAGCGGATGCTCATCCGGGGAAAAGAAGGACTTCCTATTATATAATAAGGTGTACCGGGACATACCGGATAGAATCCCATAGCAGAAAATACATACCAGGCAGACATCTGTCCTGCATCATCATTACCTGACAGACCACCGGGAGCATTCAGATATTCTGTTTCCATAATATGACGTACCTCCCGTTGGGTTTTCCAAGGTTGTCCGGCATAGTTGAAGAGGTAGGCTATCTGATGACAAGGTTCGTTTCCGTGCCAGTAGCGGTGTTCGCTGAACATGGAATCCAGTTTGGCAATGTATTTTTCTTTTCCGCCCATACATTCCATAAGTCCGTATATATCATGGGGGGCATACCAAGTATAATGGCAGGGAGCTCCTTCGGTGATGAAGCGGGTGAAAGAAAAGGCGTTACCGGCATCGGTGAGGAAACTTCCGTCAGCGTATCTGCCTTGGGCATATCCGGTGCTAGGGTTTATTACGTTACGGTAATATCGTGCACGTATCATTAATGTATCATAAAGTCCTGTTTTTTGTGGATCAGGAAAGTAATCATCTGATGTTTCCAACTTTTGCAGGACTTGGGCCAATACGAAATCATCGTATGCATATTCTAAAGTACGTGACACTTGTTCGCAGGTATGAAAGGCCTCCGGTACGCTGTCTTCCAAAGGAATGTATCCATATTTCAGATAAGAATTCAAAGCACGCCGTCCCATTCCGTTTTTATATTCTTCATAGGTGGCGGGAGTCCTGAATGCGTTCCGGAGCATTCCTTCGCAAGCTTTGTTGATATCAAAATTACGGATTCCTTTGATATAGGCATCTCCCAGTGCGGAGATGCAATGATCGCCTATCATGGCTGCGGTATAACTGTTCCAACAAGGAAATATAGGCAGCCAGCCGCCTTGTTCATATTTGTCCACCAATGATTGCATCATGTCTCCGGCTTTCTTTGGGGTTAGGATATTGACTAAAGGATGGAGAGCACGGTAAGTATCCCACATACTGTAATCTTCATAGTAATTTCTACCGTTGGCTGATTGTCTGAACGGGTGTCCTGTGGAAAAAGAAGGATAGCGCCCGTCTACATCATTGAATGTACGTGGCAGGAATGAGGCACGGTAGAGTGCTCCGTAAAATTTCTCTTTATCGTTTCGGTTGTTTGTCTGTACTGTAACTTGTGAAAGCCTTTGTTCCCAGATGGAGTTCAGTTCCTGTCGGGTGCGGTCAAAATCCCAATGAGGTATCTCGGTGTCCAGATTCTTTTGAGCGCCTTCCATGTCAGTAAAAGAGGAAGCGGCTTTGATTAATATGGGTCCTTCTGAGTGTATTTTGAACCGGAGATATGCACCTATACCTGTTCCATCGGCTATCTGTCGTTGTCCGGCGAAGAGACTGTCATGCCGGAATGTACCATATTCTTCTATTTCATTTTGATATTCAATGATAAAGTACCCGTTGTATCCGGCGGGTTCTCCCCAGCCTTGATAGATGCGGTGGACGGGATTGTATCCGCGTATCTGTTTTTTTATGGTATCGATTTCAATATATCCTTTCCCTTCATCACTGTTAGGATTGACTATGAGATAAGCATCTTCCGGTTGGTTATAAGTGAATCGGAAAATGGCTGAACGGGAACGTCCGGTCATTTCTGCAAAGATGGAATAATCTTTGAGAAGGACAGAGTAATAGGCGGGCGTTGCTGTTTCTTCTTGGTGAGAGAACAGGCTTCCTCTGTCTTGGGGAAGATATTTCAGTGTACCCGATACAGGCATCAAGGTCATGGAACCGTAATCCTGTGTACAACCTCCGACAATCCAATGTGAATTGCGGAAACCTTGTATTTTCGTATCTTTGTAATAATAGGGAGCCTTACATTTTGCTTCTGTATCTTGTGTTTGGGGAGTCCAAAAGTTCATTCCGTTGGGCTCTAGAACAGCAGGCAGCGTTTGCCCGTACTCTTCGGTATTTTTGCCGAAAAGTTCTGCGGTGTGGGTTGCGCTTGGTGCAGTGCCCGTACGGGTATCTACGTAGAACAGTAGGGATTCTTCCTGATGACCGATACAAGCAGTAAACAGGCTGCATATAATCAGCAGGTAAGATAGGGTACTTTTCATAGCTCTTCTTGGAAAAGGGTTATTTTTTAATCTCCTGATGGAGTATTTTTATAAAGAGTTCCGGCCGGTCCAGATTGACTAAATCGGGATGGACTTCAATCGCTTTTTTATATTCTTTTTCACTCGCATTCTGAATAGCAGCCATTATCTTGATATGATTGCTTTTGCAGAATTCTTTGAATTGAGGAGTGATATTGAGGATATCTGTTTCTACATAGGCCGGGGTGCATATTTTCATCCATTTCTCCAAAGCCGCTATATTGGAGGCATTTACTTTAATCTTCATTTCCGGAGCGATTTTGATAAATTCTTTCAGCATTTCTGAGTCTGCAAACCAGAAGAAACTTTTATTTTCATATCCTTTTTGGCGTACTAATGTAATCAAATCTTTTATCGGAGTTCCTCGTTTTACATCAAAAAAAATGTGTGCCTTTCCTTGTAGGGTATCTAGCATTTCGGCTATACGGGGTACGTGAATGCCGATAAATCGAGAACTGAACCAACTGCCGGCGTCTAATTTTTCAATATCTTTGGATAGCATATCTTGAATGGGACCTTTACCGTTGGTAGTACGGTCTAAAGTTTCATCATGCAGATTATAAAGTATATTGTCTTTACTTTTGCGCACGTCCACTTCTATCCAGCCGGCTCCATGTTTCAATGCAGCTAGAGCTGATGGAATGGTGTTTTCCGGCGCTATATGGTTCGCTCCTCTGTGTACTACGATTTCGATAGAGTCCTGGTACATCATTTTATGGGCATGTATAGGAAATGGGAATAATACCAAGATGGATGTCGCGATATGAAGTAATAAGATTTGATGACGTTTCATGAATTATTTTTTGCTTTAAAGGTTTTTATAAGAGCTTGCCGTAACAAGCCCTTATAAAAACTTATTTAATTTATCAATAACCGTAATTTTGCTTCCAGTTGGTGTTTGAATTCATCAAGCCGACAGATACAGGGAAGATTCTACGCCATTTCTCGGTCTTGGCTTCCGGATGATATTGATTTTTATATCCCCAGTCGTCTTCGAACTTTCCAAAACGGATTAGGTCATTGCGACGCCATGTTTCTGCGTAAAATTCACGTGCACGCTCTTCAAGCAACTCGTCCAATGAAGGAGAATGCTCCAATAATGGAGCGTTACAGTAGCTGCGTATTTGGTTGAACAGGGATTGTGGCGTATCACCGTTCGTAGCTGTTGCTCCCCGTAGAATAGCTTCTGCTTTCATCAGCAGAATATCTGCATAACGGAAGATAGGTACATCATTGCTTTGATTCCGGTTATAGAGGTTATAATCGTCTGCTTGAATAGCCCATTTGATGCATCGGTATCCCTGGCACCATGCGTTCAAGTCATTTCCAAGATCCATTTGGTCATTCAAGATGGTGATATTCTTGGTGAGGACAACTTGTTGTCCGTTGTATATATAAGGTTCTGTTCCCATTGTATGTGTGCTGATGTCATAATAGTTGATCGCACCTTTCATGATGATGTCATTGCGTTCATCTCCTTCCAGGCAAAAACGGTCTGCTGCTTCAGGAGTGACGATGAAAACGCCTCCAGCATTTTTGGATAGTGTTATACCGAACAGTCCTTTGCCGTCCGCGCCGTCATTGTTGAATTTAGGCCAGAATTGAAAACGGGCGTAAGTATTGGCTCTGGTTGATGTTTCATTATTTTGGTATGGCATTGCATAGATGAAATCTTTGATCTGATAGCCGTTGTCCGGCATGAATTTCTTGCGATAACCATCACTGAGGTTGAAATGACCAGAGGCGATGATATCATCGCAATATTTTATGACATCATTCAATTTGGAATTAGTCATGCTTGGATCATAAGTAGCTACATCATCACAGGTATAAACAGCCCAGTTTATATAGAGTTTGGCAAGGAGAGCCTCAGCCATCCATTTGGTTGGCTTGCCATAAGTGGAAGCATCAACATCTTCTTTTAAACCGCCGGAAGCCAAAGCACGAAGCAGGTCGCTTTCGATAAATTTTGTAATTTCGGAACGGGGAGAACGGTCGATAGCTTCAGAATCGCCGATCAAATGGTCTAATTTGGGAGTTGCTCCGAATGTATCCATAAAAATAAAATGATAGAAAGCACGCATGGCAAGTGCCGGAGCAATCAAGGCTTCTTGTTCGGTATTGTTTTCATCCTCTCCACCCAGGTCAAAAATTGCTTGATTGCACTTTGTGATTGCAGCTGGAATATCACCGGCCCAGTCCACGTGTGCGTCTCCTGGAAGGCTGGCATGAAGAGAGGAATGGATATAATTGCCGCCATCATACCAGTTACCACCAAATGTCACTGCCATGAATTCATCAGAGGACAGCAGGGCAGCTTCCATATAACGACGTCCTAATGCTCCGCCGAATCCATAATACAAACCTGCCATTTTCGCTTCTTTGGCAATTTCGGAATCCGGGTATTCTGTATAAGTGGATTTAAGATCCACATCTAGATCTGTGCAGGAGGAGAAGGTGAACAGACCACCTACTAGCCAGGTTATTAATTTTATGCTATTTTTCATATCAGTTTTCAATTATATGGTTAGAAATTCATGTTTACACCGATCATAAATGAACGGGTACGCGGATAGTAATTGGTGCGTCTGTCCATACCCGGTTCCAAGCCTCCAAGGTTGATTTCCGGATCACGACCGGAGTAACCGGTAATGGTGAATACATTATTACAAGTAGCGTATAGCTTGAGCGAGTTTATCCAGTTACCAATTTTGCCGAAAGTATATCCCAATGAAACCGAGGACAGACGGAAATAACTACCGTTCTCTATCCAGCGATTGGATGGTGCTTGAGATTGTGTGTCTGTAGCACGGTGTTCGGTAGCTACGCTTTTTAATACATTGCGGCCTTCTTTCACAAAAGAAACATTAGAGTATTGTTCTGCAGTGGCGTTGTAGATATCTTGTCCAAAAACACCAGTAAAGAATAAATCGAGATTCCAGTTCTTGTATTGGAAGTTATTGCTCCAGCCTAAATTTAAATCAGGTTGTGCACAGCCGGTAATAGTACGGTCTCTATCAGTTTCAGGATCTGTGGTCGTTTCGCCTGTACGCTCACCCGTTTCAGGATCGTGTACATAAAAGATGGATACTCCTTGGTTATTGTAGCCGGCCCATTCGTAGGTGTAGAAGGTGCCGATAGGATGTCCTTCCATGATGCGCTGTACGTCTGCATTTGAAGAATAACCTGCGATTTCAGGATCGGCTGCACGGATATAATCTACGGAATATTCACTGTTGGATATACTTTCTACGTTATTTTTATTATGAGATAAGTTCAAACTGGTTTGCCAAGAGAAATTTTTTGTTTGTATAGGAGTGGCATTAATGGTAAATTCAATACCTTTATTGCTGATATCTCCCACATTGGCCGGCATGGTTCCGAAAGGATAGCGGTTTGTGGAAACCTCGTAAGTGTATATCAGGTCGCTGGTACGCTTGTCATAGTATTCGATGGTTCCTCCTAATCTGCCTCCAAAGAAGCTGAAGTCCAGCCCGATGTTCAACATGGCTGTACGTTCCCATTTTAGGTCTGGATTGGCATTTGAGGCGGCTGCCAGGGTATGGTAACTATTCTGTGTGCCATTGGCGTTTGTATAGTTGAACCAACCTGAAGTACTGTAAGTCTGGATAGCCGAATAAGCTCCGAATCCGAGTGAGTTACCACTAACACCATAACCAACACGGAACTTCAAGTCATCGAAAACATTTAAATCTTTGATGAACTTTTCTTCGCTCATACGCCATGCCAACGATGCAGATGGAAAAGTTCCCCAACGGTTATTCTTTCCAAAAGCAGAGGAGCCGTCACGGCGAATTGTTGCTTGAAGCAGGTATTTGCTGTTGAAGGAGTAGTTGATACGTCCATAAAATGAGATCATGCGTAAAGTTTCCAAATGACCGTTATTATTGCTGGTGATACCGCCATTCTGCCAATCCATTTTATTGGCAAGGTTCAGATTATAAAAGGTGGTGTTATCATTGTAAAAGTCGTAGACATCCAGACCGAAACTGTCATTGTCATCATTCTGTTCCCATGAATAACCGGCCATCAGGCCCAGTTTGTGGATATTGGCGAATGTATGATCATAGTTTATGTATGTTTCAAGAATTTTTTTCTTGTTTTCTGTTGCAATACGTTTAGCTTCGCCATTTCGGGTGTTATATTGGGATTTGCTGGTATGGTATTCGTTCCATATATATTGTTCGTCTTGATAGGAAAGACTTAAGTTCCATTTCAAGTCCTTAGTGATATCTAAAGTACCTTTGGCTGTTCCTTGAAGGAGTTTCTTGTTATTTTCAAAAGTATCTTCATTGATCATGGATACAGGATTGAAGTTTTGGGAGATAGTTTTGTCGCTATACCAAGAACCGTCTGCATTGGTGACAGGAACTAGTGGAGAATAATAATTCATGGCATCGAATACGGATTGGCCATCTTTGGCGGAATCAACGGTGGTACCTTTTGATTGTGCGGCATTCACATTAAAGGCTAAGGTGAGCCGATCATTCAGTGCTTTGGTTTGCAAGAATGCGCGGCCGCCGAAACGCTCGAAATCTGTACCACGTACGATACCTTGTTTGTTTTGATAACTCATGCTGGCACTGTATTGAGTCTTTTCTGAACCGCCATTGATAGAAACGTTGTGGTTATGACTGATTGCTGTGCGCAGTACTTCATCGTTCCAATTGGTGCTTGCTCCTTTGTCATTCGGAAGAGTGATGTTATTTTCCTTGGCATAGGTGCGGAGTTCGTCGGCAGTCATCATATCTAAACGCTTGGCAATGTTGTCAAATGCAAGATATGCGCTGTAGTTTACAGAAGTGTGCTCACTTTTACTACCTTTTTTGGTGGTAATCAAGATTACACCGTTAGCAGCCTTGGAGCCATAAATAGCCGTTGCAGAAGCGTCACGAAGTACGTCAATGCTTTCAATATCTTCGGGAGCAATCAGACTTAATGACATACCGGGAATACCGTCAATAACATAATAAGGTTCCATTGCCGCACCGGTACGCAGAGAAGAAGCCCCACGTAAAGAGATAGAAGCTGTACCAGAAGTCGGGTCGCTGCTTTGTACTACCGTCAAACCAGGAACTTTACCTTGCAACAACTGTCCAGGGTCAGAATAAACTCCTACATTCAGTTTGTCTGCTTTCACAGTGGTAATGGAGCTGGTTACATCCTTACGACTCATACTGCCATAACCTACTACCACAACTTCATCTAATGTTTTAGAATCTTCTTCCATAATAATCTTCAAAGAAGATCCTTTTACTGTAATTTCCTGGGTAGTGTAACCCACGTAAGAGAATACGAGTGTCTTTCCTTGTGCTACATTCAGTGTAAACTGTCCGTTAAAGTCAGTGATAACACCGTTGGTAGTACCTTTTTCGACTACATTCACTCCGATAAGGGGTTCTCCGGTCTTGTCTGTGACAATACCGTTAACTTGATTTTGAGCAAATGCCAGTGTACTGTTTAATAGGAGTAATGCAAAGACTACTATCTGTGCAAATGTCCTTTGGGTTAGAGATTGTACGTTTAGCATAGAATTTAATTTTGGTTTTGATTAATATGTTCTTGTTTAATACTGCATAGTTCTCTATATATTATGAATTGGTTGTTACAGTTTGATGTATATTTTCTTAAGATATAGCGGATAACCGATACACCCCAAAAACAGAGTGAAAACGAGGGCGTAGACAGCTGAGGCAAGGTAGGTGTCGGTTATTCCTGAATGAATGGCTGCATAGGCTGCCGCCTTCCATCCGGTACTTCCCATCATAATGGCAAGTACTTCGCTCAGTACATAGAGGAATAGGGGGTTGACGCCGAAGATGATGAAGAAGCGGCACCATTTTTGTTTATTCCTTATGTCTATATAATACATTAATGTGGCAAGTGACATGGAAGCCGCTCCGCAGGTCACCAGAACAAAAGTAGGAGACCATATTCTTTTATTTAAAGGCAGCGCATCTGCCAACAAATAGCCGATACTCATCAGAATGAATCCGGTCAAGAACAAACGGAGCACTTTGTTTTCTGTCTGATGGCTTTGTATTATCCATTTTCCACATGAAAAACCGATACAAGTGTGGGCGATAGCAGAGAGAGTGCTTACAAATCCTTCCGGATCAATCGGGCTCTTCTGATAGAGATGCGCTTCGCCGAAAAGTTGCCTGTCAATGATGGATAAAATATTGCTTTCATCGCAGGTATAACCGTTCCCCATGCATAATATGACAGTGTAACTTACCAGTAAGATAAAGGTTAATGTGGGGATGAACTTATGATTCATAAATAGGGCTGTAAAAGAAATAACACAGTAACATAAAGCAATGCGTTGCAGTACCCCGGGGATGCGCAGATGGACAAAAGGCAGGAAGTCACCTTCACATACATGGTCAAACCAACCGATTGCCCATCCGATGCATAGAATAAGAAATGTGCGTTTCAATATCTTGGTTACCACTTGTAGGGAAACGTTGAAATTGAATTTGTTCAATGAAATATATGTTGAAATACCCATGATGAACAGAAAGAAAGGAAAAACCAAGTCACAAGGTGTCAGTCCGTTCCATGCAGAATGTTGTAAAGGTACATACGACACTTTGCCTCCTGCATTGTTAACCAGAATCATTCCTGCTACAGTGATGCCCCTGAGTGCATCGAGTGACAAAAGCCTTTTTTTAATGGGCAGTGCCTGCTGTGCGGTTTCTGTATCGAGTTCTTTCTTTTTCATCTTACTATCAATTGTTTATCAATGTTATAGCCTCTTTCGCTACTTCTATACAATCACCTTCGGCAGATGCCGCATAGGTGTTCTTTGCCAGTGTCCATGGTTCTTCCAGGGCATACCAATCTATGGTCATGGCTGGATTATCGGCAGTGGGGGTTGATGAATTACCTACTGGCAGTACAGGAAGTTTGCCATCCAGTTGGTCTTGCAGTACTTGCCAGTATTTTTCCCAACGTTTATAATAAAAGTCGCGCAGTAGTCCGTTCCATTCTTTATGGGCATAATCTCGTAACTTACCGATGTCGGCGCAGTAACGGTTTCCCCATGTGGTAATTTGTACGCGGGCATTCCATTCGTAGAGGTCTTTCTCTTCAGATGTACTTCCTAGATTGCGCGCTTGTTGAATCCAGTTCCCTACTTTGAATTCTTTGCGTGTGCCCAACAGTTTGTCTTGCATTATCAGTAGTTCCAAGAACTGTCGGGTATGTGTGGCATAACTTTTTTTATCGAAGCTTTTAAAGTCGGCAACAGCGTAATTGTACACTATTCGGGCACGGTCGGCAATGGCTTGTCGGGTGATATCAACTAGATCATATTCAAAGTTGTTGTTACCGCGATATTTGTGTGCCACGCTCACCATCAATCGTGCGGCTTCTGCTGTGGTAGTGGGGTCGTAATAGTTGCACATTTTGCTCCAGCTGGATGCTTGGAAATTATTCAGTGATGGGCGCCCGCAAAAGATACTTTCGTGAGGACCTTGTTGGTTGTTGCCTGCCGGACAGTTGTAGATACCGTTTGCCAAGATTTGCCAAGCTTGCCAGATAGATTCATCGTCTGTGCCATAGCGTGCGCGGATGTATTGTTTTATCCATTCTTCTTTGGTAAACTTTTCTGCACGCCAAGGTAGTTCGCACATCAGTTCGAACATAACGGGATTATTTTCAATGCCTTCCATTGTCAGACCGATGCCTTTTAGCTGAGCGGCCAGTGGGTTGTCTTTGGTTAGGTAAAAATTATGAAGAAGTTGGTCCATCCTTCCATGCAAACCCACGTTCCCACCGAAATTTTCCAACAGGCAGAACAACCAGTTGTGTTCTTCGTATCCTTTGTCTCGTTTCCATATAGAGGGAATGCCCCACATGGGACGACATTCGCTAAATAAATCAAGGATGAGCAGATCGCCGGGATTCAGCGCTTTCATCATTTCCGGGCGTGGATTTTCTGTCCATCCCTGCACCACCCACACAGCTTTTGGATTAGCCTTTTTCATTGCATCCATAATAGCCTTGCCGGCTTTGCCGAAGTCTAGTCCGGCAGGCAAGCTTTTGGCTTCATGAAAAGGATCGATGGAGTAGTAGTCACTTGTTCCATACAGCTTTTCGGTTTCTTCGTAAAAAAGGCTGGCAATCTGGGTAAACTTGGGATCGTCGGGCAGTAAGATTCCCGGTCGGTCAAACCCGTTCCATTTGTTGAGAGTGCTTTGGGCGGATTCCGAGGAAGTGTTGCTTAATGTTTTCTCTTCTTTTCCACCATCAATACGTTTTCCCAAATCCAGTTTGGAGGGGATCATACCCGAGTAACCGGGCAGTACGGGGTGCATTCCCCATTCTTTCATTCGTTTCAATATTTTTTTCTGCAAGTCTTCTTGCTGTTTATACCAACTATCGGGGTTAGGGCCTCCCCAGCCTTCCAAATTGTTCATTTCCCACCAGGCAAGGAATGCTGGTCCGGCAATAAAATCATTGATTTGCTGTTTGGAAAATCCTAAGCGGAGTAATAGGTTACGCCACACACATTCATGTCCTACGGCAGCAAGTGGCAGGTTGATGCCATGCAGTGCCATCCAATCCAGTTCCTCTTCCCAACGTTTCCAATCCCAAAATGCCATGGAGTAGGAGTAGGTGCAGTAATTGAAATCATAACGCAGGGCCAGATTTGTTTCGTGGCGTTCTTTACGGAAGACGGGAGGAAGAACATTGGGTAGTGAGGCATGCATACTGTTCCATGACAGGTGGATTCCGGCATGATACTTTAAGTACCAGTTGATTCCGGTTGCTATATTAATATAGGTATTGCCTCGTATCACTACCTTGTCGCCTTTTTGGTCCAACTCGAAAAAGTCATTTGAGCTTTTGTGTAGTTCGACTACGAACTTGTCCGATGCTCCCTTGTCTATCCTTTCCAGCATTTCCTTGATGGGGTTTGCCAGTATACCGGAGGGGAGTAATATCAGCCAGCTCAATAATAAGAATGTGTTTTTCATATACATTTGCATTTCTGTTTTTTACAAATGTAAGGGAAACAAAGCTTTTTATAGGAGAATATGGTGCACAAATGGAGTAAAATAGTAAAGTGAACTATTTTTTTCCAAAATATTCGCTTGGAAGTACTCCAAACAGCTCTTTGAAGCATTTTGTGAAATATTTAGGGTCGTTAAAACCTACGGCATATGCGATTTCTGCAACAGAAATGTCACATTCTACTTTGGTTAAAGTGTCTTTTGCCACATTTAATCGGTAGTTTCTCATGAATTGACCAATGGATTGCCCTGTCAAAGATTGTAATTTCTGATTGACTAAGGTTTTGCTGTATCCCATATCGCGGATAAAGCGCTCTAAGTTATAATCCGAGTCGGCATAATGTTCTTTCATTAAATTGATTGCCGATGTCATAAATGTGTTGTCTTTGGAACTAGCGTTTATATTCAATGTTTCACAATTCATACTAGTGGAGAACATGGATTTGTATTTCTGGCGTAAGGCAAGTATATTTCGGATACGTAATCTTAGAATAACCTCATCAAATGGTTTGCACAGATATTCATCTACTCCTATTTCATAGCTGATTCTTTCTTGGGCTTCAGACCGGAGGGCAGTGAGCATGAGAAAGGGGATGTGGGAAGTAGCCAGATTAGCTTTTACCCGGCGGGATAATTCATTCCCGTCCATGACGGGCATCATCAGGTCGCTGACAATCAAATCAATCGTTTCTCTTTGAATCAAGTAAAGAGCTTCTGCACCGTTCTGTGCTTCTTTTAATTGATAATTGTTTTTGAGAATGGAACAAATATAAGTACGCATATCTGCATTATCTTCAACAATGAGGATGGTTTCCTTTTTCTCGTTTCCATTGGCAGGAATGGAAAGTGGATGTTCATTCTGCTCATATTTTTCTTTTTCTGATTTGGCTTGGGGGATACCTTTTTCCAAAGGTAATAGTATTCTGAAGAAAGCTCCTTGCTTGGGATTGTTTCCTGCATAGATGTTGCCTCCGTGCAGAGAAATGATTTTCTTACATAAGAATAGTCCGATTCCTGTGCTGCTTTGTCCATAAACGGGATATTTGATGCTCTTTTTGGATTGGTAGAAGCGTTCGAAAATACGTTCTATATCTTCGGGTACGATACCATTACCTGTATCTTTTATATCTATGAACAGCCAGGTATGGTTGTCTTTGTCGGTAAGGGAAGCCACATACAAACTTATTTTTCCATAATCGGGAGTGAATTTAACAGCATTGGATATCAGATTAATAATGGCTTTGCGCATATATTCAACATCAAATATCCAAAACGGGGTACAGAGCCGGAAGTAGGTGATGATGTTTATGTTCCGTTCATGGGCAAATACTTCGAAAGGCATTAATATATTTTGTATAAGGCGGATAAAGTTTTCGTTTGTCTTATTTAATACAACTTTGTCTGCATCTAACTTTCTGAAGTCCATTAATTCATTGACTAGTGATAGCAGATAATTGGAATTCCGTTCAGCTATTTGTAGCTGTTTCTTTACTTCCGGCTCATGGCTTTCGTCAAGGGCGCGTTGGATGGGACCGTTGATTAAAGTGACTGGTGTCCGGAATTCATGAGTGATATTGGTGAAGAAAGCAATTTTTTCTTCCGTTACCTCCTCGACGTGTCGTGCCATTATTTCTAGTTGTTTATTTTGTAACTCTAGCTCATGGGTGCGTTGGGCTACTTCTTTTTCCAGTTGTTTTTTCTGTTGACGGTACAGACTTATTTTCCATTGATAAAAATAATAGCTGCCTACGGTGATCAGAATGGCAAGCAATAAATAGAACCACCAGGATTTATAGAAATAAGGAGTGATGGTTACTTTGACTTCCGTTATTTTATCGGACCAATGTCCTTTCTCGTCTGTGGCACGGACTTGGAACACATATTTTCCGGAGGGAATGAAATTGTATCTAGCAGTATGTTCGCCAGGAAGGGTTTCTGTCCATTCATTCTCATAATTTTTCAAGCGGTAGGCATATTTCACTCGGTTACAGTTTCCATAGTTTAAGGTGGAAAACTCGATGGAAAAACCATGATCTTTTTCGTGCAGACGGATGGTATGTAAATTTGTTACCGCGCAGGGAGTTTTTCCGTCTGCTGGAGGATAGACCATGGTACCGGCGACACTGATTGAGGTCAGTTTGACTTTGGCATCCTGTTTTTTGGTCTTGGCTATATCGGGGGTGAAAGCGACTAATCCGTTTATAGTACCGAAATATAACAGGTTATTTTGGGGAGAATAATAAGATGCGTTCCAATAAAACTGATTATTGGGCAGTCCGTCTTCTTTTGTATAATTGGTGAAAGTCATGGTTTGTGTATCCAGTTGGGCGATGCCGTGGTTGGTGGACATCCACAGATGTCCCGTTTTATCTTCCACAATACCTATAATGGTATTATTGGGTAACCCGTCCTTGCGGGTGTAGTTATGAAATGTGAACTGTGTTCCGTTTTCTTCCGCTAGTTGATATAGTCCGTTCCCATTTGCCCCCAGCCAGATGGTACCATTATGATCTTCTATGATACAGTTTATTTTTTCTAATTGCAATGAAGTGGGTTCCGTCAGTTTATGTTTTAAATAGGTATAGCTGAATTGTGTGGAGGAAATGGAGAACGAGTGTAAATCCATAATGAAAACTCCTTCAGATGTTCCCATCCAAAGGCGTTTCTTGCGGTCGATAATGATGGACCCTACCGCATCGAATTCATTGTCGGAACGGTCAAACAAGACCCGGGTGAAACGCTTGGTCTTTTTATGGTAGAAATGAAGCCCTCTGGTAGTACCAAACCATAAACCATTGTTCATGGTGTCTTCACAGGCACTGCTCAGGAAATCTCCTTCCAGTCCTATGGAGTCTTCCCGGATATGGCGTTGGAAAGTTTGGTTATGGGGGATGTTCAGATTTAGTTCATTGATTCCGACTCCCCAAGTATATGCCCATAAATGATTTTCGGAATCAATGAGAATGCCACGGATAGAGTTGTTACTGATGGAAGTGGGATTGTTCTGGTCAAAAGTATAATGAATGAACTCATCGCTGCCTTTGCTCTTTTTGTTGAGTCCTCCCTCTACTGTTCCTACCCATAGATTTCCGTCTTTGTCTTCGCTGATGGCATTGACTGGATTGGGGGAAAGAGAGGTTTCTCGAAGATAGTTATATTGCCACACATACGTTTGCAGACAATTGGGAGTCAATAAATTGATTCCTCCTATCTCGGTCCCTACCCAAATATTCTCATTGTCGGTCAGCAGGCAGTTGATGAAATTACAGTTCAACGACTTGTCAGGCATTTCATTGTTTTGGCGGATATAAGTAAAAGTATCGGTATCCCGATTGTATACATTGAGTCCGTTCAGAGTAGAAACGATGACATCTCCTTTGCTAGTCAGTTTAACTCCGGTTATATAGGCTTGACTTAGCATTCCGGGGCGATGATTGGAGTAACGGTACCGGTTCAAACTCTGCCGGGTATGGTTATACTTGAAGAGTCCGCGATTGGTTCCTATCCATAACAATTCCCCGTCAGTTTCCATGCAGAGAATTCTCCAGTCTTCTGAGAAGGGTTTCAGCAGCTCCGATACCATGCTGGTTTTCAGTAAGTGGTTGCTTCCTTTTTCAATACGGCATACATGATTATCTATGCCTGCACAGATGTATTCTTGCAGGTCAATAACAGCGTGGATGGGGGATTCTGTATCTTTTTTCAGTTTATAGTAATCTTTTATTTGCCCGTCTACGCCTAGTTCCAGATACCATAGATTCTTGTCTGTCGATATCCACAAATTATCCTGCTTGTCCCGATAGATGGATGCAATGTAGTTACTTGCTAGAGATTTCAATTCGGCAGGCAGTTCTTTGTCCGTGTCTATCTGTGTATAATGTTTCAAGTCAATGAGGTCTATTCCTTCTTCCGACCCTATCCAGAGTCGTTGAAACTTATCCTCACAGACTTTATGCACGTAGTCGTTTTTCAAGCGAATGGAGTGGGATTGGGAATTATAATGAATGAATTGATAGCCATTATACCGTCCTATTCCATTATTAGTAGCTACCCAGATATATCCTTGAGTGTCTTTGTAAATATCATTGATGAAGTTATGGGGTAACCCAGTATCTTCTGTAATGAAGCTGAAATTATATCGGTTGAAAAAGTTATGTAAGTTTTCTCCAAATAAGTTCAATACTCCTCCTGTAAGTAGAAGAAGTGCTATAATGTGCGTTTTCATATTAGTAATTGTTTCCCAACAAATGTAAATAATAGTAAGATAGTTCCAAAACATTTGAGTGGAAATCTTGTATCTGAGAGTAATATAAGGAAAATGGCGGCTGGAGATTACAATGGAATTACAAAAGAATGTGATGAAGGCTTTTATGATATGTATGATAACAAAAAAGGCTCGCTATCTGCGAACCTTTGTGCTCTTCGTCTTGGACTTGAACCAAGGACCCTCTGATTAACAGTCAGATGCTCTAACCGACTGAGCTAACGAAGA